>DAOVJL010000090.1 GCA_030673275.1 Sulfurimonas sp. | reverse complement strand
GTCATACCATTGTGATTCTATCTCCGGTATATTAGGCATAACACTCCAGTCAATCAGCTCGGAAAAACTTGCTTTTTTATGTAAAAACTTACTTGCAGAGACTATAGCATCTTCCATCTTTGTAAGATCAGGAACTTTTGTTTTATATCCCTCGGCATATACAAAACTGTTTGGCATAAACTGCGGTATTCCTACAGCCCCTGCGTAAGAGCTTGGCAGATTACACTCCTCGGGAGTCACACCCTTTTTATAGCAGTGAGTGATGATAGAGACCATATTTGTTTTACCCATCTTTAACAGCCATTTTTTTCGTTTTGTAGTTGGCTTAGTACGTACTACTAAAGTGTTAAAGACTATAAATGCATCATGCGTAGGTTTTATCTTGCCCAGTTTTGTCTCTTTAAGTAAAATGGCAGCAATAACTTCACGGTTCACGCCATATTTTTTCTCAGCATAGTCATAAACTTCTTTGTACTCTCGCAGATGTTTAACCATTTTTGGCACATGCTTAACAAGTACATTATTAGCTTTTTTTTCATTTTTTCTATGAGATTTAATATACCTTGGTTGCAGATATTTATAGCTTACCTCATCAAACTTTTTAGTCTTAAAATAAGAGAGTAAAAATTCATTTGCGTATTTGTATGAGACACCGTTTTTTACAACTTTTTTACAAACCTCTGTATAGTTTTTATTTTGAAATTCGCAGTTTGTATACTCGGCAAAAAGTAGAGTGCTTAAGAGCAGTGGCAAAACTATTTTAATCACTTAAATTCCTTAAAGTATATAATCATAATATTGAGTATACACTATTTGTATTAACTAGTGAAGGAACTCTCTTTTTTATAAAATTTATAGGCATTTTTAGAGGATAGTTTTATTTCGTACATAGCTTCATCCGCATTGTCTATAAGGGTGTCAATATCTTGTGCATCTTGAGGAAAAAGGCTAATGCCGATACTGACTCCTATAGGTGATGACTTAGATATATATGAATAGTCACGATTTACCTCATCTATAATACGCTCTGAGATTATATCAATATAAGAGATATCAGTAATATCACTTATCACAACTGCAAACTCATCTCCACCTAATCTTGCAATGGTATCCTCTTCTCTAAGCAGAGATTTTATACGACTTGAAACATCCAGAAGTACTTGGTCCCCTGTAGAATGTCCAAAATCATCATTTATACCTTTAAAATCATCTAAATCTATAAATAGAAGAGCTATGGAGTGTTTGTGCCTTTTTGCATGAGATATCATTTTTTCAAGGTTTTCTCTTAAGTAGTATCTGTTTGGCAGATTTGTAAGCGCATCATGATGAGCATAATGGTGTAGTTTAGAATTTGCTTTTTTTAGCTCCTCTGTACGTCTGATTAACTTTCCATGTTCTTGTTGCAGGAGAGCAAGAGAATTTTCTTCTTTTTCATTTACAAAGTATTGGATCAAATAGTAGATTCCGGATAGACCGGCAGTGATATTTAAAAAAAGAAGCATCTCAACTGCCATTTGCGGCATAAAGGTTGTATGGTTTTCAAAAAGATATTGATCAATGAGTACTGAAAAAGTAACAAGAACAATAAAACAGCAGAACCAATAGAACGCCTGTTTTTTATTTTCATAAATCAAAGCAGCAATAGGTGCAAAAAAAGCCCATATAAAAACAAAACTTCCAAGTGCAAATCCACCTAGAGACCACATAAGAAGAAAAGGTACCACAAGAATTAAAGATGTTTGTATTTTGTAAAAAGAAATTATGTTTTTACTTTCTTTGAAATAGAGTAGATTTAACAAAGAGATAGCAGTATATACAAGAGGTATAGATGCGAGTACAGCGTGATCAAAATATAGATAAATAAGCGTCAAAGCAAATCCTGCTGATCCGGTAATCAACGAGACAAGAACCATGGATGACTTTTTTATTTTTAACTCTTCATCATCATCCTCAGATATGCCCAAGTTACAACAATCCATAATTTTTTTAAAAACATTCATAATGCACACTTTCGTATTTACATCTTAGCAGTATAGCTTTTTAACAATCAAGTTATTATTAATTTCTGTTATATGTATTTTTGTTAAAAAAACTTTATGGTTGGTATGGATAGCTTGTATAGAATTGTTTACTTTACTTTAAACGGTTTATTGTGAAACTTATACCATTTACACCGTTTTTTATTTTTGATAGAGTAGATGTTATAAGTGAATTTTCTGCTACATTCCTGGCAAAGAAAAGTAGCTCTGTTTTTAGCCTTATTATAATGAACAAATAAAAAGTTACCTACCTGATCACCTTTTTTATAGACAATCTTTTCATTTTTAGCGTAAGCTGCTTCAGCAAGCAGAGCATCCTCTCTCTGTTTTATCAGCCAAGTCGGCTCAACATCTTCTTCAAATTCATAGTCCATTAAAAAGGTATCTTTTACTTAGATATAAGAGTTTCAATTGGCACAGGTTCACCAAGATGAAAACCTTGCAGGTAGTCTATACCCATCTCTTGAGTATAATGCATTACGCTTTCATTGTGTATAAACTCAGCAACTGTTTTAAGCTCAAGTTGTACGGCAAAATCTAAAATGGTTTTTGAGATTATTTGGCTGTTGATATTGTGGTCTATATCTTTTATAAGCGATCCGTCAATTTTTATATAATCAACATTAAGCTGCATTAAGTATGCAAAGTTTGAGTAACCGGTTCCAAAGTCATCAATAGATATTTCACACCCCAACTGTTTAAGTTCATTGACTAGAGGAATTATTTCTTCAAAATTTTCAATTCCTTCAGACTCTACTATTTCAAGCACAAGACGAGAGGCTATATCATACTCTTTTATCTTTTGTTTAAGAAATTCCATATTTGTTTTATTGGTGAGGTCTTCTACTGA
This sequence comes from Sulfurimonas sp., assembly GCA_030673275.1. Classification (GTDB taxonomy): domain Bacteria; phylum Campylobacterota; class Campylobacteria; order Campylobacterales; family Sulfurimonadaceae; genus Sulfurimonas. The sequence goes on along the minus strand of DAOVJL010000090.1, from coordinate 2,839 downwards.
GATGTTAATAGAAAATGATTTGTCAGGTAGTTGAGAAAATACTTTAAATGCAGAAGATATGACTTTTTTTGTAATTTCAAGATAAAGTTTTGATTTTTTTGAGATATCAAGAAAATGATATGGAGATATAATATTTTCATCTTCGTCTATCATTCTCACTAGACACTCATATTTGTCTGTTTTAAGAGTTTTGGCATCGACTATCGGTTGAACATAAACTACAAATCTATCATCGCTTAATGCATCTTTGATCCGTTTTGTCCATTTAATGTTGTTATTATATAATTCAACAAGATTGCTTGCCTCCTCATAGACAAGTGAAGATTTACCGGTTTCTCTAGCGTGATGCAGTGCCATAGATGCATTGGCAATAGCATTATGTTGATTATATGTAATACCGGCGGTAGCAGTTATATTTAATGAGTGTTCATCAGAATTAATAACATAATTATCTATTATTTTTAATATACTACGATATACATCATTAAAGTCAGTATAGCCTATGTCATTATCAGCAAGTATAGCAAATTCGTGAGCAGATATATGATACATGCTAATATTATATTTTTTTAGATATTTTTGAATTATATTTGCAGTCTCTTTTATAGTGTAAGTACCTGTGTTATAACCATAGTAATCATTTATAATATAGAAATTATCTAGTGATACTAATGCTAGTTTTGGTGTTTGAAGAGTTTTTATATCTTCTTCAAGTTTAATTCTGTTTGGAATATTTGTTATCCTGTTTGTTGTTTGTCGTAAAATCTGCTCTTTTTGCTTTATAATTTGTGTTATATCATGACTCATGCTTATAAACTCAACAGTATTACCGTTTTCATCAAATATTGGCACTATAGTGATTTCAACATGGTATGTTTGATCATCTTTGGTTAAATTTTTGATTGTGCCTTTCCATATCTGTTTATTATTCAGTCTTGACCAGATATCTTTAATAACTTCATCTTTTGTTTGAGGATGTCTTATAATTTTATGAGTATTACCAAGAAGCTCATATCTGCTATATCCGGATGCCCGGCAAAACTCATCATTTACATAAGTGATAGTGCCGTTTATATCAGATTTACTTACAATCGCACTTTCATCTACCGCATACTTATATCTTTCCAGAAGAAGGGTGTGTTCATGTATATTTGTTACCATCTTTTTAAAAGCTTCTATGATGGCATCAGTTTCTACCTCTTTTCTAATATTGGAAAAATCTAGAGTAGCATCAAGTTTATAGTTTTGTACCTTTTTTGCAATCTGATTTAGAGGATTAAGCAATCTTCGAGTAAGCAGTGTAAATAGTAAAAACGTAATAGCAAGAAATGCCATATATTTAATTATTTTTGTTTGAATAGTATTAAAGGTTTTATCAAAGTTTTCAAGTTTGTAAAATATATCAATTGTTCCGATTTTAAGTTGTGTTGTAGTGTCTTTAATCGGGTATTTAACATGGATATGCCTCTGCTCTTTATCATATGGCAAAAAGAAAATTTCTTTCTCTTGTATTGTAATACGTAAAGACTCTATATTCTCGTTGTCAGTAGTTTGCTTAGCTAGTTGCTTTATATCATCATGTAAACCTAAATAATGATTTATCCCAATCATTGGCTCAATTGTTTGTGCAATTAGTATGGCTTTTTCTTTTTCACTTTTTAACATGTGCTCTTGAAAGAGGCTGCTAAAAGTTAGATATATAAGTGTTAAAATAAAGATTGATACAAGTATAAATGCTACTATAAGCTTAGTCTTTATTGTTAAGAGTATATTGGACACTATCTAGCCTTTGCTATCTTATAAAAGATAGGAGCAAATTTGATTTTGTACTCACTTAAGGCGGACTTGTTGAGATATATATATGTTCTCTCTTTTAGAAATAGGCTGATTAAAGTATTGTTGGCAAAACATTTGTTCGAATAGCTAAAACTTATGCGTTTGTTTTTGATTGCATGAGTAACAACATCTTTTTTATTTTTGTCTATTGCATCAAAAATAAAATATGCGCTAGAGTTGTCTGTGCTTGAAAATTCATCTACATGTACTGTTTTAATAACAAGACTGTAACTTCCCAATACCCCTTTATACTCTTTATCTATAAGATCCTTAAAATCGTTGGCTTCTTTAGCTTCATTGTCATTGTAGATAATGCTTAGCAGCACAGTACTATCTGTGATTTTTAGGTTTATCTCCTGATCTAAGAGTATAATTTTTGGAAACATGGAAGCTTGAGCTCTTAGTAATAGTTCATCATATTCATATGAATAAAGTGATAGTGACACAAGTAATATTATTAGTAATATTTTCATACTAAAACCTTTTACTCATGCGGATTAAGAAATTTTGTCCATCTTGTTTGAAGTCTGCAGGGTAAGTATCTACAGGTGAAGACAGAACAGGGTGCTCGTCAAATATATTTTTCACACTTAGGCTTATGGTTAAATCACTTGGTTTATATAAGTATGTTGCCGTAAAATCAACTGTTGTGTAGTCATCAACCTTTTCTCTGTCATCTCCCTCTGCACGATTTTTCTCCCCAACATATTTTATAATACTAGAGATAGAAAACATGCTGTTTATATTATAGATATAAAATAGTTTTGCCATACTTTTTGCACTATTTGCCATAACACCGGAAGTGTTTTCGCCATCAGCAAAAGAGTAGTTAAGATAGAGCTGGTCGTTATTTATCAGTGAAGTTCTAAACTCTGCTTCAAAACCGTAAATCTCACCATCACCGCTGTTTCTAAATGTTCTATCAACATTTTGGGCATTTATTTGATCTTTATTAAACAGATAAAAAATATTGATTTTAAAATCTTTATTGTGGGCAAATTTT
>DAOVJL010000218.1 GCA_030673275.1 Sulfurimonas sp. | reverse complement strand
TGGCTACTTTTAATATAAGAGTAGTCTTTCCGCTATTTGATGGACCTGTAAATGCAACTGCTAATCTTTTATTCACTTTATATCTTTAATTTAAAATTTAATGGATTATACAAAATAGTCGTTAAAAGCTTGTTTAATAAGATATAATTCTATAATTATTTACAGGAAACAAAATGAAAACTTTTTTTATAATTTTAACTTTATTAACTTTTTTAACAGGATGTTCAAGTAAAAATGCTTTTGACAGATTTGACATGGATAAAGAGCAGGAGCTAAGTATCTCAAGTCTTCAAACCAGTAAAATAATCTCTAAAGAAGGAAAAGTTGAGGGTTTCTTTTCTGTAATATATCTAAATGAAATTTATCCAAAATCATTTAATGGAAATGAATATTTCTTTGTATATACATTTATTAAAGAGCATAAAGAGATGTATGACCCGAAAAATCCAAATCAAACAGATTTGAAACTTAAACTAAACTCTAAACTGCCAATAAAAATACAAAAACTTTCAAAAGATAATAGATTTTCGCATCTTGCTTCTATAAAAAGCAGTTGGAATAAATACTATTTAGTAGCATTTGAGGAAGAAGACACAATTAGCCTTTTGCTCGAAAGCGGTCAGTCTTCTTCGGCTGAGTTAAAGTATCAAAAAGATTAACAATAGAAACCTCTTCTCCTAGAACTTTTTTATACATTACATAGTTTGCCAAAACTTTTTTGCCATACTCTCTACTTTCACTATTAGTCATCATCTCCATACTTAAAAATGGCTCATATTTGCCCTTTTTAAACTTACTGCCTCGTAGATATTTTTTTAAAAAGCCCATGCCGCCATTGTATGCATATGCTATGAAAAGAGGGTGATATAGTGATTTTCGCATCCATTTAATATGCGCTCGTGAGTATCTGATATTATTTTCAGGAAGAAACATGTCATCATAACTATTGATAGGTTTTTTAATACGCTTACTTAGATCATCTGTCACAAAAGGCATCATCTGCATAAGTCCAAGAGCATAAGACCTGGAGAGAGCAGATGGTATCATAAGACTTTCTTGTCTCATAAGCGCATAGAAGAGGGCTTTATTATCTTTGTTTAAACCTTCAAGATATTTGTCGTAAGGCATTATATAGGCGTGTTTATTATGTTCATAAGCCTTTTGAAGTATGTATGCCTGAACTGGTAACATCTCTTTTTGTTTGTAGTTTTGCGCAAGTTGAAATAGTTCATCTTTTTTTGTAGCTTTTATCTCTTTTTGTATTTCGCTCCAGTGGAATGGATCAGATAAGCTTTTTTCAGGTTCTTTAGTGTTTGTCACAAGATCACAAAAGTAGTTATTTACTTCAACATTCATTTTTTCTCGTGCAAATAGAGTATACATGTTAATATCCATACTCTCAAGAAGTTTATTTAGATATTTTTTATCATTTGTTACCTGATATGTCCAAAAATCATTTTTATCTACATTTATTTTATACTTTGCTTTTGAACGAGAGAGTTTAAAAAATTTAACAGCATTCTTTTTATTGTTGTGTCTAAGATGGTTCAGTGCCAGGTAAAAATTATCTCTAGAGTTTAAGTTCTCGCCGTCCATCTTTAAGAGAGAACGCTGAAGTTTTTTAAATGCATGATTGTGCACTGTTCTTTTTATAAATTTTGATATCCTATATGATGATGTAAGAGAGTTTAGAAATTCTTTATCAAGATACATATTTAAATATTTTTTACGATATTTATATCCTGTACTGTTAAACAGTCTCAGTATCGTATTCGCATCATAATCTCTATATGCATCAATAGAGTGCTTTTCATTAAGGATACTCAAAAGATCTATATTAGGTTTTGATTTTAGTTTTTTTGCTAGTTTTTTTCTTTGTTTTTTACTAAGTCTTGTTGCTTTAAGCGGAGAGAAGGCGAGTTCCAAGCACTCTGATTGCTTTATAGCTAATAGATTTGATCTATTCCTACATGAAAGTTCATATTTTATTTTTTTGTTCTTGGTCTTTTTAACATAAGCATAAAACAATTTACTGCTCTTGTTGTTATTAACTTGCTTATATGCTTCATCTGCCTGTTCTGGAGTGATATTTTGCTTTAAATACTGCCAAATCATAAAGTCCTTGGCATGACAAGGTGGTTTGGCATCTATATCTTCAAGTTTTATCTTTGCGAATCCAGATGTAAAGATAAGTAAAAACAGTAAAAGATATCTAATCATAGCTAAAGGGCGTGCAGGATTGACCTGAGTAGCACAACAAGAATCTGCAGTGCAATAATTATAACCAGCGGCGCCAAATCTATACCATTAAAATTTGTTTTAACAAATCTTCTAACCAAACTATATGCCGGATTAGTAATCCTATATAAAAACTGAACAATAGGATTATGTGGGTCAGGATTTACAAAACTAAGAACAGCAGCGATAATAACAACCCATATATATACCTCTATAAGCCCAATAGCAAGTGAGCCAATACCCTGAATAATCTCAACAATCATACTCATTTAACAATTTCTCCTATATAGTTTTTAAGATATTTGTATATATCAGCAATATCCGGACCATGTTCAGCACCGGTCAATAAAAGACGAAGAGGTTTAAAGAAATTTTCACCTTTAAGACCTGACTCTTTCATGATATATTTTTTAAAATCATCATATTCTTCGAAGTAGGGTGCATTTTTAATGATATCTACCATTATATTAGATGATTCAATAAATTCTTCTGAAACCTCTTTTTTTGCAAAGATAGAAGCTATTTTAGATTTCAACTCTTTTGTTGTACCGGCTTCTTCAAGGTATATACGTGCCAGCTCACCTATCTCAGCATCAGCAAAACCTACATACCTCGACAGTTCTTTAGCATCAAGTGCTTTAAGATGCTCAGAGTTTATATGTTTTAACATATTGATATCAAAGCGAGCAGGGCTCTTTGAAATTTTTTCCAAATCAAACCACTCAATAGCTTCTGACATGTCAAAAATCTCTTTTGGAGGTTT
>DAOVJL010000057.1 GCA_030673275.1 Sulfurimonas sp. | reverse complement strand
CCAGCTTTTTTAAAACTTGATAATAAAAAAATCCTAATCGTTGGCGGTGGGTATATAGCTTATGAGAAGTTGGAACATCTTTTAGATTTTACTTCAGATATCTCTGTAATATCACTTGATTTATCAGACGACATGAGCAAAATGATAAAAGATAAAAATTTACATTTTGAAAAAAGAGGCTATAAAACAGGCGATATTAAAGATTTTGCTGTTGTTATAGTTGCAGTTGATGATATTCCTCTTCAAGCAGAAATATTTGCAGAATCAAAACAGTATAACTGTTTATGTAACTCTGTTGATTCTGTAGATTATTGTGATTTCATCTTTCCGTCTTATGTAAAAAAAGATGACTTAACTGTTGCCATATCAACATCAGGAGCATCTCCTGCCATGGCAAAACATTTAAGAATATATCTGCAAAATTTAATTCCATCAGGAATAAGCGAATTTTTAGTAGAGATGAAAAACTTGAGAAAAACTTTGCCTAAAGGTAAAGAAAGAATGAAAATGCTTGATAAAAAAGCAGAAGATTATATAAAGACATGGAGTAATAAATGAGTATAAAGAAAGCATTAATATTTGGGTTTTTCACAGCCTTTTTGATTTTAGGAATAGTTTCAATGAAAAGAGCGATGCCTGATGCAAAAGAAGATAGAATATATACAGCTATACAAGTTTACAGCCCCTATGTAATAGAGAAAAAAATCGGTGGTTTTTATATCGTAGATAAAAGAACTGGTGAAAAAGAGAGTCCAAGTTCAAAAGAAGTTTTTCATAGAATGGATGAACTTGAGCAAAAATGGGGAAAAGAACATCTTAAAATTGAGAACAATGATGTTTTAATTATGGGTGAAAATAATCAAACTGTTGCAAGAATCTTTCTTGAGACAGAAAAAGAGAGAGCTTTTGTAGAGAGATTTTATTTAGGTTCTTCTCTTAATTTAAATGAAAAATAAAATGCTAACAGCAGTGTAATGATTGCACTGCTATATAAAACTGTATAATTTAAAAAGTGTAAAATAACTCCACCAAGAATTGAGAAAAACATTCCCAAAGAAACAATATTCATCTGTAAGGCTATATATACAGGTCTTTTCTCAGCAGGTGCCAATTTTAGTATAAGATTGCTAGATGCTATACGATTACCGTCAATAGAAGCTCCAACCAAAAAGAAGATTATCATATATTCATAAAGCGAAGATGCACCAAATGCTAATAAAATTGCAAATATCTGCATTAAAATTGCTACTTTTGCCGTTAAAGTGTTATGTCCGCTTCCGCTAAGTTTTCCCCATAAAAAGTTACTAAGCATTGCTCCAACCATTTGGGTTGTTATCAAAGAACCGATTGCTATACCATCTAGGTCAATTTTTTGTTGTGCATCCAGTATTATAAAAGGCAGTGCAATCAGATATCCGTAAGCAAAAAGAAAAGTTGTTATCTGAGTTTGAAGAGCTTTGTCTGATTTTAAAAGTGCCCATGAGTTTGATAAAAACTCTTTAAACGAACTCTCTTTTTTGCTTACTTCCTCTTTAATAGGTTCATCAACTAAGGAAAATGCCAAATATCCAAAACCCATAATAAATGAACTGATTACAAATAGATAACCGTAACTGTAAGGGGCTTCAAAAGATTCCAAAATAAGAGCAGCTAAAGCTCCACTGAGCAAACCACCAACAGCACTGAAAAACTGACGGTATGCCATAGTCTTTCCACGAAATTTATGAGAGAATATTTTAGCCATTATCTCTCTAAAATATATCGCAGCGAACCCTGCACTAAAAGAGAACATAAATAGACCAAAACCTATAGAAGCAAGGGTTACATTTGGATAATTCTCACCAAAAAGAATAATAGCTATACCTATAAAAAACCATGATAAAAAACGTATAAAAAAGATACGGCGAAGATACGGCATCATAAGCTGATAACTCTGCGCATGAAAGGCAGCAAATAGCTGTACAATTATTGCACCACCGCGAAGCAGAGCTGCAAAAAAACCGACAAGCATGGAACTACCGCCAAAGTAGTTTACAATAAGAGGTAAAATTGTTGAGGGTTCAGCGATTGTAGTACCAATCGCTAAAAAGAAACCATGTAAAATATTTTTTATATGGTTTGAGAACTTATCCATCTTAATTTAGTTTTTCAAATGCTTCATCAATACTTTTGGCTTGCTCTGTCACAAACATATAAACCGCCGCATTTAGTTTAGCCAACTTTAGATACTCATCTGACGGATTATTTAACTGCTGCAGAGATTCATCTACAGATATAATATCCCAAGATTTAGTATAGTTAATCCCATAATGAGCAGGATCAACTATAAACTCTTCTACATTTGTACCATCAGCAATCCAAAGTCTCCCTTTAGAAAAAAGTTCCGGAGTTCCTTCATTTCCTTGAATAAGTGCGAATCTTTTGTATCTATCAGAGAATATTTCTACATACTTCTTAACATATGGTTTATGAAAAACACCTGTAATAGCATATTCACTATTAGCCACACGAGGCAGTTTTTCAATAGTATTAAAACCTGTACGAAGTCCCAATCTCATGCGAATCTCTGTAAGTTCATTCATCTCTTTCAAAAAATCAGCTCTGTCAAAATAGTGTGCGTTTGAATTCAACTCTATTTGAGTACAAATATCTTTTATTGTAATCCCGCCCTTTGCCGGGGTTAGCTCATCACCAATAACAACCAAATTAAGTCCAGACTCTTCAAGTACCTTTGCAACCAGAGGAAAGATATATGGATTTTTCGCTTTACCGTCAAATGGATAGCCAAGCTCTATAGAGTTTTCTACTGTTGTGTTTGTTATAAACCCATCACAAGCCTCAACAGCCCCTCTAAACTCTTCAACTGTCTCAGGTTTTAATCTCCAGCCAAGCAAAAAGGCAGCTATTTGCTCACTATGAACAGACTGCTTTAAAATCTGCTCCATCATATCTTTCGACTCTTCAAAGCTTAAATCTCTGTTGCCTTTTGGTCCTGTTCCTACAGCATGTATATATTTATGAAAATTCATTCTTACTCTACTTTTACAATTTTTTTTATTTGTTAGTATGATATACTTATTTGCTTAATATGAGGTAACAAAAATAAAATAGGAATCTTACATGTCAAATATATCAAAAGTAGTTTTAATAACGGGTGCAACATCAGGAATGGGCAAACTAACATCAAAGTTCTTGTCTGATAATGGTTATATAGTTTATGCCGGAACCAGAGATAAAGATGCGAAACCTAATGAGGGTTCACTAAAAAATATTTACATTGATGTAACAAAAACAGATACTATAAACAATGCAGTTGATTTAATTATAAAGAATGAAGGCAAAATTGATGTTTTAGTGAACAATGCCGGATATGGGCTTTTAGCAACTGTAGAGGATGGAACTGATGAAGAGATGTTTAATCAATTTGATGTAAATGTCTTTGGACTACTGAAAGTTACTCGTGCAGTACTTCCATATATGAGAGAAGCTAAAAATGGAGTTATTATCAATATATCTTCATTCTTAGGAAAAATGGGTCTTCCTCTTTTAGCTCATTATAACGCTTCAAAATACGCCGTTGAAGGGATTGTTGATTCTTTACGATTTGAAATGCTTCCATATAATGTAAGAGTTCACTCTATCCAATCAGGACTTTTTGGAACAAACTTTGTAAAAAATGGTTTAGTTGCAAATACTAAAACAACTGATGAGAACTCACCATACAAAGAGTTGGTTGCTCACTTTGTTCCAATTGTGGCAAAAGCTATAAATGAAGGACCAAATCCACAACCGATTGCTAATGCGGTAAAAAATATTATTGAAGATGAAAATGCAGATATCTTTGTGCCAGTGGGCGGAGAAGCTGAAACTTTCGTACCATTAAGAAAAGAGTTGAGCGACAAAGTATTTGAACAAAAAATTAAAGAGACTTTCGGTATCTAAAAATGCACTATTTTTCACTCTTTGCCTTAGATAGCAATACTCTAAGGCAGAAAACTTTCTTAAAATCACTTGATGCTAAGATGGTAAAGTATAAATTAAAGAAGTTTAAATAGATGAAACTACTATCTCTTCTTATATTATTGACACTAACACTTAGCGCTAATCATGTTAGATGGTTCTCTAATTTTGATGAAGCTCATAAAGAGGCACTAAAACAAAATAAACATTTAATGATACTACTTATAAAGAAAGACTCTCCAGAGTGTAAAGACACTATCGCAACAACTTTTATGAATCAAACATACATAGATAAAATAAATAAAGAGTTTATTTCTGTACTTATTACCAAAGATCAAAAGCAGAGTTATCCAATTGAGATGCTTTACACTTTTACATATCCAACACTATTTTTCTTAAATGAACAAGAGCTTTTTAGCTGTAAGCCAATAAGAGGAGACATCACTCCGCATAGATTAAAAAATTATCTAAAAGAGTGTAAATAAAAGTTTATAATATTTTAAATAAGGTTAACTAATCACTGCTATAATAACCTTCATAAAATAAAATTCCAACAAATTAAAAAGAGTCTTAAATATGCTTCACGATATAATGATAATACTTGTTATGACCCTTCCGATGTTGCTGTTTTCGGTATATCCGGGGCTTAGACTCGGTGATTATCTTGAAGAAAAATATAATTTGCAGGAGACTCAAAAACGCAAGGTAGTTATAGTTGTAACTATATTATTTACACTTACTCTTTCATCACTCTTACACTATGTAAAAATCTAAAATATAGAGCTATAAGCACTATTTAAAACAATATTATGTTTCATAAAGTTACACTAATTATAAAACAAACCTTAAATTTTAAATTAAGTTAAAAAATTGATATATGTCAACTAACTTTAATCTAAATAGGACTAAACTACTCCTGATTCTGAAGAAATTTGGCAAGTAAAGGGAGATACAAAGATGGTTGAAGAAGCTTTAATACTAAAAGATATTCATATTGATGATTTTTTAACAATATTCGTATCTTCCGGTCTTGTTCTAGTATTTGGAGGATTCTACGTTGGTATATATACAGCTGTAAAAGGTAAATTTCTCAAAGGGTGGGCTATGCTTTTTGCATATCTATTTTGGATATTGACATGTTATTGTTTGTATCTTATGGGAAGTTTGATGCATGTAAATGATTTTACAGCTAAGTCTTTAGTAATGGCTGCTATTGGGTTGTTATTACTTCCACATGCAGTTTATTACATGCAAGATCATGTTCATCAAGAAAATGAACACTGATTATATATATTAACTCATAATTTATAGGAGGGTACACGTGGCAAAAAAATCCGTATGGAGTGATAATCGTTTCTGGCAACGCTCAGCAGCATGGATCACAGGTTTTGGGGCAATGTTACTTATTTGGTTAACGTTTGATACGATACCGCAAATAGTACTTGGCACAGATGCTGATATACAAAATGGCGTAACTAAAAGGGTTCCAAGCCCTACAGTTATTAACTACAAGATTACTTATGAAATGAATGCTAAGCGTATGCATGAAATTCCAGTAATCGGTGGAGCAAACGCAGAAGGAACATCATCATTTCAAGAAAAAGAGTTATTTTTCGGAAGAGATGACTGGAGCGAAGAAGAAGCTAGAGAGTTACTTGCTTTAGGTAAGCTAGGTTCTCAAGCGAAAAACTGTATGAACTGTCATACACTTCTTGGAAATGGGGCATATTATGCACCAGATTTAACTAAAGCTTGGTTAGATCCAGCATGGGGACCTGAAGGTTCAATGCAAGCAATGACAGGAAAAAATACAAAAGAAGAAGCAATGGCTGAATTCTTAGTGAATCCGTCGCAATATCCTACTCACGCTCGTATGATGCCAAATCTTGGTATTACTGAAGCTGAGGCTAAAGGTTTAGTTGCATTCTTGAAACATATGTCATCAATTGATACAAATGGTTTCCCAAGAAACTTCGGAAAAATACAAGGAGCAGTTCATGGCAAATAATTATTTAACTACAGAATCTAAAAAATTAGCAACATGGTATTTTGTTTTTGCTGCAATTATTTTTGGTGCACAACTACTATTTGGTTTAGTAGCTGCAACTCAATATGTAATTCCAGGCTTCTTGTTTGAAATAGTTGACTTTTCTGTTTCTAGAACAATACACATTAATGCACTAGTTGTATGGATGGTATTTGCAATGATTGGTTCAGTTTACTGGTTATTACCTGATGAAACAGGTATTGAAACAGTAGGAATTGGTCTTGGTAAACTTCTTTACTGGGTATTTGTAGTAGCAATCGTTATTGTTGTTCTTGTATATCTATTAGTTCAAGTTGGACCAGCTGATCAAACTACTATCTGGTTTATTATGGAAGGTCGTGAGTATCTTGAAGCACCTCGTTGGGCTGATATTGGTATCGTTGTTGTTGTTCTTGGTTTTATCTATAACCTTTATGCAACAGGAATGAAAGGTAACCGTTCTGGTATCGTTACTGTACTTATGGCTGATATGCTAGCATTCGCTGGTATCTACTTAGCAGGTATGGGTTATACTGATAATATCTCTATGGACCAATACTGGTGGTGGTGGGTAATTCACTTATGGGTTGAGGCTACTTGGGAAGTTTTCGTTGGTTCGATTGCTGCTTATGGTCTTATCACTATGATTGGAGCACACCGTAAAGTTGTAGAAATGTGGTTATGGATTGAAGTAGCTATGTTATTTGGTTCTGGTATCTTAGGTATCGGTCACCACTACTTCTGGATTGGTACACCTGAATACTGGTGGGAAATCGGAGCACTGTTTAGTGCACTAGAGCCATTACCACTTGTTGCTATGTTTATCCATGTACTATATGACTGGGGTAAACAACAAGGTGCACAAGAAGCACAAGGTAAAGACGTTTCTGTTATTGCTAACAAACCTGCATTTACTTGGTTTGTACTTCAAGCATTTGGTAACTTCGTAGGTGCTGGTATCTGGGGATTCTTTCATACATTCCCACAAGTTAACCTTTATACACACGGTACACAGTTTACATCGGCGCACGGT
>DAOVJL010000236.1 GCA_030673275.1 Sulfurimonas sp. | reverse complement strand
TCTGAATTCGAAATGATTGTCTCATGTTCGCACATAATATCAATTCTTGGATACCAAGCATCAAGCAGTATAGCATCACCTTTTATAGACTTGAAACTATAAGTAAATGTCATCTCTACATCTTTATCAGCATCTTCTTTAACTATATGCGGTGCATTATTATCTACACTAAGCGTTGCATTTTTAATTTCAGTAATTTTTGCTTTTGTATCAAGCATTTTCATTGATGGATGGTCACTCTCAATAATAGCATGACCTGTGAGCAGACCTTTATCTATGTCTAAATCAATATCAAGCGAATAACGGCACTCATGAGAATAAAGTGAAGATAAAACGAGAGTTAAAAGCAGCAGTGTTTTTTTCATTATATAGATATCCTTTTATATTATAAAATATATTGTAACTAGAAAAAGAATACAAACAACAATATTTAAATAAATAACATCTATTATTTAATTTATAATAATTATTAGATAGAATATATACATGGAAAAGAAACTAAATAAACGAGAACGATACAAGGCTCAACTTAAACCTATTGATTATTATAAAGATTTTGAAAATATAGATTTTGAAAGCCTTGGGGAGGGGGATAGATTCTACCTTCAGGATTTTGGAATATTTAATACTAACTTTTTAGAAGATGAGTTTACCATTCGCATCCGCATCCCTGGCGGAAGAGTGACACCGGAACAGTTTCAAAGTATTGCAGATATAGTAGACGAATATGATCTTAAAATTATTCTAACAGCCAGATCTGGCATACAACTTCATGATATAGAAGCTGATGACGTTTTAGATATCCATAAACGCATAAATGCCCTTGGTGTTTCTACCTGGCAAAGTTTTGGCGATAATATTAGAAATATTGTAACAGATGCATATGACGGACGTGGCAAATTTAGTGAAATAGAGACTTATCCTATTGTAATGCAGATGAATGACTATATCATTGAAAACCCTCGGTATGTTGGTATGCTTCCTCGCCGCGTCTCTGTTGGAATCTCAGGCAACCGCGCAGATGTAACTTCATTTTTTGCAAATGATATATACTTTGGACTTGCAAAAAAAGATGGTGAATTTGGTTTTAATGTTTATATGGGCGGTAAAAATACAGAGGTGGCTAAACCTGCTGATATATTTTTAAAAGAAGATGAAGTTTTTGATTTTTTCAAAGCTTTTGTTGAAGCTTTTTACTTACATGGTTCTCGTTATACTCGCTCTAAAACTCGTGTATTTCATATGATAGAAGAGCATGGAATGGATAGTATGAGAGCTCATATTCAATCCGAGTATAAAAAAGATTTTCAAAATGCAGGAGAATTAGTTTTACAAAAGGCAAAATTTTCAGAGTTTCATGAGCTCAAAGATGGAACATTTGGCTTTTGCTATCAAACAGACTGTTCAAGACTAAATGCCAAAGAGATGAAAGAGATTGCCACATTTGCTACAGAACATGATGCAGAGATTCGTTTTGGAATTGATCAAAACATCTATATTCTTGGTCTAAAAGAGCCGTCATCTACGCTAAAATCACCAACTATAACTGATACAATTTTAACATGTGCCGGTAATCTATGCCCATATGCGGTTTGGAGTATTAAAGATGACACATCTTATCTACCTATTGAAAAAATTCATGAGCATCAGATTCAAGTTGGCTTTTCTGGTTGTGCAAAAGGGTGTGGAAGACATAGACATACGGATATTGGTCTCATAGGTTTAAAAACAAATAACCTTGGAGATACTGATGGTGGTGCCAGAATATTTTTAGGTGCACAGCACTCTGATGGAACATCCACAGCAAGACAACTATTTTCCATGGTCCCTTTTGTTCACCTAAATAGTGTTGTTTCTTTAGTTATAAAATTATTTGAGCTTAGTGGTTATGAAGATTTTGAAGAGTATGCTACAGATATATTAAACAAATACTCTGAAGATTTTGTTTCAATATGGGTTTTAGCAAATCTTGAAACTAATAAATCCATAAGTTTAGAAAAACCTCAAAAAGAGAAAAATTTTGAATATGAAAAAGAGTTACTAAAAAAAGAGTTTTCAGATTTGGATTTTTGGGAACATGTAGCTGAAGATTTTTATCCTGCAATAAGCTACTTAGGTAAAAAACTTTGGACAATTGAGGGAGAAGACCCTCATTACAAACCAAAAGTACACAGAACTAACTTTCGTTAGTTCTTTATGCTTGTAAAATCTCACCTAAGGGTGAGTTATTATTGACCTCTTTTGGCTTTTGCTTTGCAAAATCTATCTGAGCAACTAGACCACTTGTTCCATCCTCATTTAAAAATAAACCATTAGATTTTATGCGTCCAAGAGTTTTGGATTCATCTCTTATATCAAAATCACCCTCTGCATATCCAAGGTATATTGCCCCTATACCAACTTCACCAATGGCTACAAGGGTATCTTCATCTTTTGTTTTATTCCAAATGCGAAGTGAGTCAAAGATAGAATCATTTTCATCAATCCAACCATTAGCATCTTTATCATATCTCTTTAAATCTATAAATCCATTGCCATTTTGTGTACCAAAAAGCTCATAGCCATCATCTATTATGCCATTATTGTTTTTATCAAGTGCTAAAAAGCCGCTTCCCTTTTTTAGCTTAGAAATCTGATCACTTTTTCCATCCATATCTATATCAAAATCAAATGTTTGAGTATCAAGATTTGGTAACTCTCCATTAAAACTTAGAATCAAGGGATCATAAAAAATTGTTTTGTCAATGGTATTAGTTTGAGTAAATGTACTTGAAAATGATAGGTTCATATCTATCTTTA
>DAOVJL010000039.1 GCA_030673275.1 Sulfurimonas sp. | reverse complement strand
TGCAAGTCCTGCCGTATTTGTATTCATAATTGTTTTAGCTACTAAGTCAGCATTTTCAACAGAAGAGATTGAACCAACACTTCCGCCATTAAAACCAAACCAACCTATCCAAAGAAGAAGCGCTCCAAGAACAACCAGTGGAATATTTGAAGCAGGGATTACTCTGATTTTATCACCAACATAACGACCTTTTCTTGACCCCATTATCATTATAGCGGCTAAAAGTGCCCAACCACCAGTAGAGTGAATAACCGTTGAACCGGCAAGATCATACATGTCAATATCTAAAAATGTGCCAGCAATCATATCAGCACCCCAGCTAACATTTACAACTATTGGATAAATCACAGCACCCATAATAACAGTAAAGATAGCTAAAGGAATTATACGAACACGTTCACTGACACCACCACTCATGATGTTTACTGTTTTACCGACAAATGCCATCTGAAACATAAAAGCAGCCCAAATACTTTGAGTGTCACTCTCCCAGCCACCAAATGCAAGTTCATAACCAACAAGCAAAAAAGCTAAAGATGCAACAGCATAAATCATTACATTTATAGTAAGAACTGCAGATACATTCTTTGTGCGTACCAGTCCAGCCTCAAGCATAGCAAAACCAGGAACCATAAAAATTATTAAAACCATTGTAAAAAGTGTAAAGAAAGTATCGATAATATATTTGAAGTCAGCTTCTAACATGTAGATATCCTTGCATAAATTTAAAGCGGATATTATAACTTAAAAAATATGCAAGAAAAAAAAATAGTGATTAATTTTTAATCAGTTTAAAAAATCATTAAAATACTCTACCCCGAAAAGGGGTTAGCTTTAGTGCCTTAGCGGCGAGCGTAGTGAAAGGGACGAGTTCCTTTCGCGTTCTAATAGCTAAATGGCTTCGTTGTCAGTCTCACCAGTACGAATACGGATAATTTTTTCAACTTCACTAACAAATATCTTACCGTCACCGATTTTTCCAGTTCTAGCAGCTTCAACAATTGTACTTGTAACTTGGTCAACCATATCATCATTAACAATCATTTCCATTTTTATTTTTGGTAAAAAATCAACAACATACTCTGCACCACGGTAAAGTTCACTATGACCTTTTTGACGACCATAGCCTTTAACTTCACTAACTGTCATGCCATCAATTCCGATCTCTGACAAGGCATCTTTTACATCTTCTAATTTAAATGGTTTTATAACCGCTTCTACTCTTTTCATAATTGTTTCTCCAATTTAATTTTAACATTCTAACCATATTTATGACGAAAATCAACTTTTATAAGTTGATTGCTTTCTCACCATGAACAGTTTCATCAAGTCCACGACTCTCACTCTCTTCATCAACTCTACCGCCACCTGTTATAGCTGAAGCAATAAAGTAAACAATAGCAGTAACAATACCACTGTAAACTATTGTCAGACCAATTGCACTGAATTGACTTACTAATTGAGAAGCCATATTGTAGTCATCAGCCATCGCGTAATCAGCAATAAAGATTGCTGTAGCAATTGAACCCCAAATACCAACTAAACCATGAATCCAAAATGCATCTAAAGAGTCATCAACTTTAAACATTGTTTTAAGTTTAGCTACACCATAGAAACCTAAAGCACCGCCAACTAAACCGATTATAATTGCACCCTCAACACCGGCAGAACCAGAAGCAGGAGTAATAGCAACAAGACCGGCAACTGCACCAGAAGCACCGCCAACTATAGTAGCTTTTTTATATACTAACCACTCTAGCATTATCCAACCTATCACACCAAGTGAAGCTGCTACATTAGTAACCAAAAATGCAGAAGCTGCAACACCGTCAGCAGCCAATTGAGACCCGGCATTAAAACCGAACCAACCAAACCATAATAAAGCAGCACCTAAAGATACTAACACAGGAGAAAAAGGTTTGATAGCAACTTTTCCATAATCTTTTCTACGTCCAAGAATTATCGCAACAACAAAACCGGCAACACCTGCATTTAAGTGAACAACAGTACCACCGGCAAAATCCATCTCACCGAAGTTAAGTGTCTCACCACCACCCCATGCCCAGTGTGTAATAGGTGCATAAACTGCAACAATCCATAAGGCAGCAAAAACTATATATGTAGAGAATTTAACTCTCTCTATCATAGAGCCACTTGCAATTGCAACAGCAATAGCAGCAAAAGTTCCTTGAAATGCTACAAATAAAAGCTCTGGAATTGTTCCACTTAAAGTATCTGAAGTGATTCCGGAGAGTAAAACTTTACCGGTACCAATAAAATCACCATCACCAAAAGCAATAGAGTAACCAACTAAAACCCATACTAATGTACCAACTGCATAGGCACCTAAACTCATACCTATAGTATTAAGTACATTTTTACTACGAGTAAGACCTCCGTAAAACAGTGCAAGTCCAGCAGGTGTCATCAACATAACAAAAGCAGTAGCAACTAACATCCAAGCAGTATCTCCACTATTTAAAGTATCTTCAGCAAATACTAAACTCGGCAGTGCTAACAAAGCAAGAAAAAATCTTTTCATTCACATATCCTTATTGTTTAACTTCACAAATTATATATCTAAAATAAAATTTATTAATCAAAATAGTGATTAATTTTTAATCAACTTGTTTTTATATAAAATAATTACAATTTTTCACACACATAAAAAGTTCTTCATAAATTTTCATAAATTTTCTAAATATATTAAGGGTTAATCAGATAACATAAGCGAAATTAATTTTTAAAGCTAGGTGATTATATGGGCGATTTGCTAAACAATGATGATATACAAACTATAAATATAGAAGAAACTCTTCAAAATAGTTACCTTGATTACTCAATGAGTGTAATCGTAGGTCGTGCTCTTCCTGATGTTCGTGATGGACTAAAACCGGTTCACAGAAGAATACTTTATGCGATGGATAAGCTGAGCCTTTCTCACGGAGCAAAGTTCAAGAAATCAGCTCGTATAGTTGGTGATGTTATTGGTCAGTACCACCCGCATGGTGATAACTCTGTTTATGATGCTCTTGTTCGTATGGCTCAAGACTTCTCTATGAGAATGGAACTTGTTGACGGTCAAGGAAACTTCGGTTCTGTCGATGGTGACTCTGCTGCAGCGATGAGATATACAGAAGCTCGTATGACAAAGTATGCTGGAGAACTTCTAAAAGATTTAGAAAAAAACACAGTAAACATGACAGATAACTACGATGGTACTACTAAAGAGCCAGAAGTTATGCCTACACGTGTTCCGAACTTACTTATCAACGGTTCTTCAGGTATTGCTGTTGGTATGGCTACAAATATTCCTCCACATAATCCTCGTGAGATTATGAATGGCTTAAAAGCACTTCTTAAAAATCCAGATATAGAATTATCTGAGATTATGGAACATATAAAGGCACCTGACTTTCCAACTGGTGGTATCATCTTTGGTAAAAAAGGGATTACAGAAGCTTATGAAAGTGGTCGTGGTCGTATCAAAGTTCGTGCAAAAACACATATAGAACAAAGTGCTAAAAAAGAGATTATTGTAATAGATGAGCTTCCTTACCAAGTAAATAAATCTCGTCTTATTGAAAACATTGCAAACCTAGTAAAAGACAAAATGATAGAGGGTGTTTCATTAATCCGTGATGAATCAGACCGTGATGGTATGAGAGTTGTAATTGAGCTTAAACGTGATGCAATGAGTGAGATTGTTCTAAATAATTTATTTAAACAAACAAGTATGCAAACTACTTTTGGTATTATCATGCTGTCTATATTAAACCAAGAGCCTAGAATATTTGGAATTATCCCTATATTAAAACACTTTATAAATCACCGTAAAACTATTATTATCCGTCGTACAATCTTTGACCTTGAAAAAGCAAAAGCTCGTGCGCACATATTAGAAGGTCTTAGAAAAGCAATAGATATAATTGATAAAGTCATCAAAACAATCCGTGCTTCAGAAGATGAAGAAGATGCTAAAAATAACTTAGTTTCTGAGTATGACTTTTCTGAAATTCAAGCAACAAGTATCGTTGCTATGAGACTTGGAAGACTAACTGGTTTACAAATTAAGAAGATTGAAGAAGAGTTAGCTGAATTAGTAGCACTAATTACGTACTTAGAATCAATCCTGAAAAGTGAAGATGTTCTTCATAGCATTATTAATGAAGAGTTTGATGAAGTAATGGCTACTTATGGCGGTAATGAGAGAAGAACTGATATTGAAGATGATTATGACGATATCGACATAGAAGATCTAATTCCTAATGAGCCAATGGTAGTTACTATCACTCACAGAGGTTATATCAAAAGAGTTCCTCTAGTATCTTATGAAAAACAAAAACGTGGTGGTAAAGGTAAAACTGCTGTTACTACTTACGAAGATGACTTTATAGAAAACTTCTTTACATGTAATACTCACGATACTCTACTTTTTGTAACTGACAGAGGTCAACTACACTGGTTAAAAGTTTATCGCATACCTGAGGGAAGCAGAATAGCAAAAGGTAAAGCGGTTGTTAATCTTATCAATCTTGTTGCAGAAGAAAAAATCTGTTCTGTTATTCCTACTACCGATTTTAGTGAAGATAAAGGTCTTGTGTTCTTTACTCAAAGAGGTGTTGTAAAAAGGACTAACCTGAGTGAATTCTCAAATATCAGAAGTAATGGTGTTAGAGCGATTGTTCTTGATGATGACGATACTTTAATTACTGCAAAAATTGCTAACCAAGATATTAGATATCTATTTATTGTTACAAAATTTGCACAGTGTATTAAGTTTGAAATAGAAAAAACTCGTGAACAGGGTCGTAGCACTCGTGGTGTTAGAGGTATTAAGTTCAAACATGCTGGTGATGAAGTAATCGATGCAAATATTATTGCAAATGATGAACAAGAGATTCTAATGATTGCTGAAAAAGGTATTGGTAAACGTACAGACGCTGGTGAGTACAGACTTACAAACCGTGGTGGTTCTGGTGTTATAGCTATGAAGATGACTGCTAAAACCGGTAAAAATATTATTGGTTGTCTGATGGTAGATGAGTCTATGGATATGATGGCTCTTACTAAAGCTGGTAAAATGATTAGAGTTGACATGCAAACTATCTCAAAATCAAGTAGAAATACTTCAGGTGTTTATATAGTAAAAGGTGATGATGTTGCTAGTGTTTCTCGTTGTCCAAAACAACCTAAAGAAGAAGATGATGATGAGACTACTCAGCCAGAGCAAGGTGAGTTGGTATAATAGTTGCTTTAACAGCTATATTAAACCATGCTAAGGGATAAACCATGAAATACTCCATTTTACTTGCAGCACTTTTAAGTGCTTCATCACTTTTTGGAACTGATCAAATTCAAACAGTAGATACTAGAGTAATACAACAAACAAATGCTGAACTTCAACTGGCAATAGCTGAAGCTACTTTAGCAAAGAAAGAGGCTGCATTTGCTCAATCTGAAGCAATACAAGCTAAATCTGCACTTGTTCGAGAAAAAGCTGCATTTGCTCAAGAAAGAGCTGATAGAGAAGAAGAAGCAATAGAAATGGCAAATGCTGCAGAGGCACAAGCGCAAGCTGAAGCAGAAGCACAGGCTGAAGCTGCAGCTGAAGCAGAAGAAGTTTTAAAAGCAAATAGTACTATGTATATTTCTGTTGTTGGTCAAGGTGTTGCACCTATGAACACAACTTCTCCAGCTCAAGCTTACGCACTTGCAAAAAGAGCAGCAATAGCAGATGCTTACAGAGCAATAGCAGAGAAAGTAAAAGGTGTTCGTATTGATGGTCAAGACTTAATTAAAAATATGATGGTTAAAAGATCAACAATTCGTACTTCAGTTAGAGCAATGGTTAGAAATGCAAATGTTGTTGAAACAACTTTTAAAGAGGGTCTATGCGAAGTAGAGATGGAAATCGTAATCTCACATTCAGACTTTGCTCAATAATTCTGCTTTGTTCACTTGCATTAAATGCAGGTGAATATCTTATCTCTTACCGCTATACAGTAAAAGACGCTATTTTATATAACGAAATTTTACATATTTCACACGCTATGAAAAAGTGTGAAGGAAAACCACAATCAGAGCTAATTTTAGAAAACACAAGTGATGGAAATCTAAAAAAACTTATATCTCAAAACTCAGAAGAATTTTTAAATTATATACATAAACTAGGTTTGCATCTTAAGCATAAAGAAAAAACTTTAAACCTTCAAAACACCTCTACTACGACTCTAACTATGAAGACAACTTGCTTCAAAGTCGATATTAATGATAATTTCGCTAAAATAGCACCTTTAAAATAAGGGTGTTATCACCCGCATTCAGGGTATGTAAGTGAAAATTGCAATAGTTGAAGATGATATTAATATGAGAAAATCTCTTGAAATCGCTATGAGCGACTATAAAGAGTTTGAGATTAAGACATTTAAAAACGCAAAAGATGCACTAAAAAATATTGATGATAGTTTTGATTTAGTTATCACTGACATCAATATGCCCGGTATGGATGGTATAGAGTTTGTTAAAACTTTAGATGGCAAGTTTGAAGTAATTATAATGACTGGAAATGCGACGCTCCAACGTGCAATAGAGTCTATTCACCTTGGTGTAAAAGACTTTTTGTTAAAGCCTTTTGACGTAGATACTTTAATCGCAGCAATCAAAAGAGAAGATAAAATTCAAAAAGTACAAAAAACAGTTTGTAAAACTAAAGATACTAAAAAACCTAACGGTTTTTTAGGAACATCAAAAGTATTAGAGTCTGTGATTAAAATTGCAGATAAAGCTTGTAAGACTGATGCAAGTATTTTACTTTTAGGAGAGAGTGGTGTCGGTAAAGAGGTGTTTGCTTCTTATATTCACAACAACTCACCTAGAGCAAAAAAACCTTTTATAGCTATCAATATGGCAGCTATACCTGAAAACTTAATTGAGAGTGAACTGTTTGGATTTGAAAAAGGTGCTTTTACAGATGCACAAGAGGCAAAAGCCGGACAATTTGAACTGGCTCAAGGCGGAACTCTATTTTTAGATGAAATTGGAGAGATGCCTTATGGTGTTCAAGCCAAACTGCTTCGTGCTCTTCAAGAAAAAGAAGTAAGAAGACTTGGCTCATCAAAAGTAATAAAAATAGATATACGTGTAATATCAGCAACAAATGCAAACTTAACTGACAAGATAAAAGATGGAGAATTTAGAGAAGATTTATACTACCGTTTAAATACTATCCCTCTACATATTCCTCCTCTTAAAGATAGAAAAGATGAGATTTTACAAATTGCAGATGCGATGATGGAAACAAACTGTAAAAAGTATGAGTTTGAGCTTAAAACCTTTAGCAAAGATGCTAAAGAACTACTTCTATCATACAATTGGCCTGGGAATATAAGAGAACTTATTTCTGTAGTTGAGAGAGCTGTTATACTTAGCGAAAATCAAGAGATAACAGCAGATGAACTTTTTTTACAAAATAAAATACAATAAGGAGGCTACATGTCAAGAAAATATAATGTAGCAGTAGTTGGAGCAAACGGCGCTGTTGGAGAAGAGATACTAACAATTTTACAAGAGATAGATTTTCCGCTAAACAAACTGGTTCCACTTGCAAGTGCAAGAAGCCTTGGCAAAACTGTAGAGTTTGATGGCAAAAGTATAGCTATAAAAGAACTGACTAATGATATTTTTAAAGAAGAAGAGATAGAAATAGCTCTTTTTTCTGCCGGTGGAAGCGTAAGTGCTGAGTTCGCACCTGATGCTGTAAAAGCTGGAGCTGTAGTAATTGACAATACATCTCACTTTAGAATGGATCCAAATATTCCACTTGTAGTCCCAGAAGTAAACCCCGAAGATATAGCAAAATGGAAAGACACAGGAATCATTGCAAATCCTAACTGCTCAACTATTCAGATGGTTCAAGCACTTAAACCTCTTGATGATGCTTATGACTTAGTTAGAGTTGATGTAAGTACATATCAAGCAACTTCAGGAGCCGGAAAAACTGCTATGGAAGAGTTAGTTACTCAGATGCAAGACTTTTTTGCATTTAAACTAAGTGACTCTGAGCATAAAGCTTTTAACCAACAGATAGCTCTAAATGTAATCCCTCAAATTGATGTATTTATGGAAAATGGATACACAAAAGAAGAGATGAAAATGGTAAATGAAACTACAAAGATTATGCATAAAGATATTGCTCTTAGTGCTACATGTGTTCGTGTACCAACTCTTCGTGGACATGCAGAAGCACTTACCCTTACTTTTGACTCTGAAGTTCAAGCAGACGAAGTTAGAGATGTTTTAAGCAAAGCTCCAAACCTTGTTATTCTTGATAACCCTGAAGAAGCTCTTTACCCTATGCCAGCGACTTGCGTTGATATGAAT
>DAOVJL010000025.1 GCA_030673275.1 Sulfurimonas sp. | reverse complement strand
GAGGGCAAAGATATTCTTAGTTTCTCTGCAGGAGAGCCTGACTTTGGAACTCCACAAGTTATAAAAGATGCAGCAATTGAAGCGATCAACAATGACTTTACTAAATATACTGCAGTTGACGGTGTTCTTGCTTTAAGAGAAGCTATAGCAGGTAAATTAAAACGCGATAATGGTTTAACATATGCTCCAAATCAAATCATGGTAAACAATGGTGCCAAGCACTCGTTATTTAATCTTTTTTCAGCAACAATCGAAAATGGTGCCGAAGTAATTATTCCTGCACCATATTGGGTTACTTATCCAGAGTTAGTAAAATATTGTGGCGGTAAAGTTGTTGAGATTGAAACACATGATTATAACTCATTCAAAATTACACCTGAACAGTTAAAAGAAGCTATTACTCCTAAAACAAGAATGCTTGTCCTAACTACTCCATCAAATCCTACTGGATCTATATACACAAAAGAAGAACTTACAGCACTTGGAAAAGTTTTAGAAGGAACTGACATTATTGTAGCATCTGATGAGATGTATGAAAAACTAACTTATGAAGGTACATTTACTTCTTGTGCAGCAGTTAGTGATGACATGTTTAAGAGAACTGTAACTATCAACGGCTTAAGCAAATCAGTTGCTATGACCGGCTGGAGATTTGGATATATGGCTGCGGCAGATACAGAGCTTATAAAAGCTACTAAAAAGCTTCAGTCTCAAAGTACTTCAAACATAAACTCAATTACTCAACTAGCGGCTATTGCAGGTCTTGACGGTAGTGCTGATGCTGACATATCTATGATGAGAGAGGCATTTATAGAGCGCAGAGATGAAGCTGTTAGACTTATGAATGAGATAGATGGCTTAAGTGTTGCAACACCAGATGGAGCATTCTATCTATTTGTAAATATAAAAGAAGTGACTTCTGATTCACTTACGTTTGCTAAAGAGTTATTGGATAAAAAACTGGTAGCTGTAGTTCCGGGTGTTGCCTTTGGTAGTGAAGGTTACTTTAGAATGAGTTTTGCAACTGATATTGATACTATTCGTGCAGGTATTAAAAGAATCAAAGAGTTTGTAAGCGAGCTAAAGTAAGTAAAACTTACTTTAATGCTTGACAGAAAAAAATTTAGTTTTTTTCTGCACTGCCCTTTAGGTCTTGTAACGCTTGGATAACTTCGTCTAAATTTTCTAGTGGAATATGAACTTTCCACTCTGGATCACTTACATCTCCAGCTAAAGATATACCAACACTGGCAACCGGTCCACTATCTTCACCATATGGTTTATCAATTTTAGTTATCGAAATAACACCATTTTTCGTTCCGCTTAAAGTAATAGTTTTTGACATGTAGAATTTCCTTAATTTTATTTTAGTAGTTTAGCAATTTTACCCTGAAGTTTCAACCATGTTCTATGTTCCATCAAAGGAAAACCTGCAAAAGTCTTACCACTGTCTTTAATGTTTTTTGTAACGCCACTTCTGGCTGCAAAAGTGGTAAAAGGTGCTATGTTCAAATGCCCTGAAGTAGCACTCTGCCCGCCCATAACAACATTTCTACCTAATGTAGTCGAACCAGCCATTCCACACTGTGCAACTAAAACAGAGTGTTCACCGACAATACAATTATGCCCAACTTGAACAAGATTATCTATACGAACACCAGTCTTAATCAGAGTAGTACCAAATACAGCTCTATCTACAGTAGTAGAACTTCCTATCTCAACATTATCTTCTATAACTACATTACCATTTTGGTATATTTTTGTATGTTCACCAAGCTTATTTGTAACAAATCCAAAACCATCACTTCCAATGGTTGTATTCGCATGAATTATACAGTCACTTCCAATCTTGCAGTCTCTATAGACAGTTACATTTGGATATATAATTGTATTATCACCGACAACAGCTTCTGCACCAATATATACATGAGCCATAATTGTACAATTTTTACCAATCTTAGCACCATTGGCAAGCTCAGCTTTTGGTGAAATAACACTGCCCTCACCTATTTCAGCAGATGCCAAAGTGTCATCTTCAATAGCAGGAGCAAAATACTTAGATAGCATTGCCATTTGCATATATGGAGAATCTACAACTAAAGCTATACAGCCCTCTGGAACATATTCCTTAGCATTATTGTCTACTAAAATTACACTAGCATTTGAGTTCTGTATATCTTTTATGTATTTTAAGTCTGAGACAAAAGAGAGTTCGCTTTTAGTAGCATCTTTAAGGGAGTTCATCCCTGTTATCTCAATATCTTTGCCGTTAAACTCAGCACCAACTATTGAAACAATATTACTCAGATTCATATTATCTCTCTAGTGCTACAGCACCGCTTCTAACAATCTCTTTTGGATTGTATCTAGTTATTATTTTTAAAAAGTTTTCAACTCTTTTTGGCTCATCTGCAACCATTGCAATTATTACATTCTCTCCAACATTTACAATCTTGCCATTATAAGCTTCACAAAGAGTGTTTATATCTGTAATATTTTCACTTACCGGAAACTTAACTAAAGCCATCTCTTTTTCAACTAAATCTGCATGTTCATAAACTCTAAGAATTGGTATAAGCTTATGAAGCTGTTTCGTAATCTGTTCTATAACTCTAACAGAACCAGATGTAACTATGGTAAGTCTTGAGTATTTACTATCCGGAATCGGAGCAACCGTTAAAGAGGTGATGTTGTACCCACGACCAGAAAAAAGATCAGTAATACGAGATAAAACACTCGCCTCATTTACTACAATAACAGAAATAACTCTTCTTTCACTAGCTTCCATTATTTCTCCTTCTTTTCTAATAACATCATGTTAAACAGTGATCCGCCTGATGGAACCATCGGCATAACATTTTCCATGCGCTCAACAATTACTTCTATAAAAGCAACCACATCTTTTTCAATTGCATCTTTAAGTGCAGCATCAAATTCATCTTTTGTTTTAACTCTATACCCTATTCCGCCGAAAGCTTCTGATAATTTTACAAAATCAGGTTGAACACTTAAATCAGTTTCACTATGTCTTTTATCATAAAAAAGTGTTTGCCACTGTCTTACCATTCCAAGAAAGTTATTATTTAAAATAATATTGATAACCGGAAGTTTCTGCTCAACTGCAGTCATCAGTTCCTGACAATTCATAAGAATTGAACCATCACCGGTAAAGTTAATACTAGTTTTCTCAGGTGATGCCGCTTTAACACCGATAGCCGCTGGAAAACCAAAGCCCATAGTTCCAAGTCCGCCGGAACTCATAAATTGACGAGGACGAGAAAATGGATAAAACTGCGCAGTCCACATCTGGTGTTGTCCAACATCTGTAGAAATATTGGCCTTATCGCCAAGAAGTTCACCAACACGCTCTATAACCCACTGAGGTTTAAGTCTATCTGTGTCTTCATGGTATGCTAACGGGTGAAGCTCATCAAAGTTTCTTACAGTTTCTCTCCAAGGTTTATACTTCTCAGATTTAACCTGATCGCAAAGTTCCAGCATCTCATTTACAACATTCTTAACATCACCAACAATTGGATAATCAGCTTTAATAAGTTTGGAAATAGAAGCAGGATCAATATCTACATGTATAATTCCGGCATTTTTTGCAAATTCTGAAATCTTACCGGTTACACGGTCATCAAATCTTGCACCAAGACCGATAACCAAGTCCGTTTCACTCATAGCCATATTTGCGGCATAAGAGCCATGCATACCAAGCATAGAGATAAGTAAATCATCATCATGACTCAGAGTTCCTCTTGCCATAAAAGTCTCAACAGCAGGAATACCAGTTTTATGAACTAAATCTCTAACTTCATAAGCTGCATTTGCATTTATAATACCGCCACCAAGATAAAAAACCGGTCTCTTTGATTTAGCTATTGCTTCCATCGCTTTTTTAATTTGACGAGGGTTTCCTTTTACATGGGGTTTATAAGTCTCTAATTCAAGCTCAATTGAGTAATCAAACTCAGCCATCTGGGCTGTAACATCTTTTGGAATATCTACATGTACAGGACCAGGGCGACCGGTTGCTGCGATATGAAATGCTTCTTTAAGTACACGAGGTAAGTCTTTAGCATCAGTTACAAGATAGTTATGCTTAGTACAAGAGCGACTAATACCAACAGCATCAATCTCTTGAAATGCATCTGTACCGATTAGGCTCATCGGAACCTGACCACTGATCACAACCAATGGAGTAGAATCCATGTATGCATCAGCTAAACCTGTAACTGCGTTAGTAAAACCAGGTCCACTGGTAATCATAGCAACACCAACTCTGCCGCTTGCTTTTGAATAACCCTCAGCAGCATGTACTGCAGCTTGTTCGTGTCTTGTTAATATATGTTTAAAGTCATCTTGTTTGTATATCTCATCATAGACGTTCATGATAGCTCCGCCCGGGTAGCCGAACACTGTGTCAACACCCTCCGCGATTAAAGCTTCAATGACCATTTGTGCGCCACTTATTTGCATGAAAAGTCTCCTCTAATAAAAAATTCGTTTATTATATAAAAAATGAGCTATATTATAGGTTAAAAGGCGATGTAATTTTTTAATCTAATATTGATTTAACAATCATAGACGGTCTCCAACTATTTATAGAACCTTGTGTTTGGGAATTTGGATTTAATTTTGTATCTGGATATTTTTCTTTAAAAGTCTCAAAAAAACTTGTAAGTTGTTCTGTTGCTCCATAATATAAAATATAATTTTTAATACCTTTTTCTATAGTTTTTTTATCTTTTAAATCTTTTATACTTTTTTCAAGTTGAGTTATATAGCAAGACGACAAAACAGTGGCTATAGCTATCGTTTTTGAATTAATTTTCATATATTTATCTAAAACTAACTTTACTCCATCTATATCACCGTTAGCGGCATGTGCATTTGCTATATTTAAATCATTTTTCCATAACTGTTGAAGTCTTTTTCCATCTTCACTATCTCGTAAATTTACAGAATTATCTAAAAGGTTATATGCAAGAAGCAGGTTGCCATCTTGTATTATATTAAAAAACTTTTGCCTATTTTCTATATCGACGATAATGCTTTTTGCCTCTTCTTTAAAGTCTTCAAAATCAAGTAAAACTCTAAGAAGTTTGATAGCAGAGTGAGTATCTCCTTTATTAAGCAGTATTTGTGACTTAATATAAAGTGAATCAGAGTACTTGATTAAAGATTCATACTCTTTGTACTCCTTTAAAAATGGGTGCTGTTTGATAAGCTCAAAAGAGAGTTTAAAGTTTTTTTGATCTATTGCAACTCTAAATCTTCTGTAGAGCTTTTCATTTAACAAAAGACCTTGAATAAGTTTAGTTTTTTCACTAATTCCCCTGTATGGCGCTAAAATTTCTACTGCTTTATCACTAGATTTATGATTTAGCAAATACTTCTGTGCCGAAGCAAATGCTTTTTTCCATTCCAGTTCCATTGTTTGAAAAACCTTGGTTTCTTTATACACTGGGTATTTATTTGCTAAAGAGTAAGCTAATGCTGTTTTACTTTGATTGACATACATAAGAAACTTTTCAAACTCTTTATACTCTTCAATAAGCTTATCCATAACCTGTTTTTTTGCAGGTATTGATTTAAAGTTTTTAAATAATGCTATAGCTTTTGCTGTCTTATTTCTTCCAAGATATTCTTTTGCCTTTTGCAGTGTTCTTTCCCAAAGTGCAGTAAATATTTCAAAAGCTTTTGTATACTCCAACAGAGGGTTTTCATCAATATATTTTTGCATTAAAAAATAATCTTTTTGTTCTAGATATCTTTTTAAAGTATCTTCATCTTCAAAAATATTATAAAAAAGCAACTCTCCGCTATCATCTCCCACTATAAGCTCTTGATTTGCTTCGTTAAAGTTCAAAGAAGTAATTACATGCTTAAGCTTTATAAATTTTTTTGAAATAAGTGCATAACTGTGCAAATCATAGACTAAAATATAACCAAGTTTTGTACCTAAGAAAAGAAACTTATCATCACTTCCAACAGCAATTTGAGTAACATCATCATGAATACCTTTTAATCTTGTAATAACCTTAGACGTATTCAAATTCCATATTGCCGCACTACCTTTTTTATCAATACTAAAAAGTCTATGCTCACTTAAAAATTGAAGCTTCATAACAGGAGCTGAGTGGGCTTTTAACCTGTTTTTCGGCATCAGCATTGCTAAATTAAATATAGAAATATTTTTATCATAACTAGCTGTTGCTACCAATTGACCATTGTCACTAAAAGCAATATCATTTACAGAATCAATATGCATTGGAAGGGTAAACGCAAGCTTTCCGTTATTTATATCAAATGCGAAAGTTTTACCGTCATCTCCGCATGAAAACATATATCTATCTTTAGGGTCAATACCAACGCAAGCGACTTCACCCTGATGTCTATCTATTGTAGCAATTACTTTTTTATTTTTTGTCTTGAATAACTTAGACTCTTTGGCATCTGAACTTATCAGTGCAAAATTTTCAGCAGTTGTACTAAAAGCAACAACCTTTGTGGAGTATCGTGCGTGATTATTAGCTACTTTTAGCTCTTGTTTTATCTTAAAGCTTTGAATATCTAAGAATCTTACAGTTGTATATGAATCAACTACCAATAAAGTTTTTTTATTTAAAAATTTTGTATATATAATTGCTTTATCAAATTTTATTTGTTTAACCGGCTTCATAAATAGTTAATCCCTTATGTAGCCCTCTCGCTTTAATACCTTATAAATCTCTTCTTGATGCTCTTTACTTTTTGTTTCCATATGAACTGTTACATTTGCATCACCGTAATCAAGGGATATAGAAGTTCTGTCATAGGCAATATGAACAATATTAGCATTTAACTCTTGGAGTATCTGCGTAAAACGCATAAGGGAACCTGGTTTATCAATCAAAGTTACAGTAGTCTTCATTTTTCTTCCAGATTTCAGAAGACCTTTTTCAATAATCACAGAAAGCAGAGTAACATCCATATTTCCGCCGCTTAAAACTACTGCTACTTTTTTACCTTTTAAATGTTCTAGTTTATTATGAAGCAGTGCAGCTACGCCAACAGCACCAGCACCTTCAACTACAAGCTTTTGTTTCTCTAGTAAAAAAAGAATCGCACTTGCTATCTCTTCATCATCAACGCTTATAAATTTATCTACACTCTCAAGCATGTACTTTAGTGTAATTGGTGAAGTATCACGAACAGCTATGCCGTCTGCTATAGTTCTAACACTTATACTGTCAACAGCACGACCAAGTTCATAAGAGTTTTTAAGCGCCGGAGCACCTGCTGCACCTACACCTATTACTTCGATATTTGGATTTATACTCTTAAGAGCACACGCCATACCTGAGATAAGTCCACCACCGCCTACAGGTACTACAACTGCATCCAAATCTTTGCACTTGTCTAAAATATCTAAAGCTATTGTGCCCTGACCTGCTATAACATCTTCATCTTCAAATGGATGTACAAAAGTTAAAGAGTTCTTTTTACCATACTCTATGGCGTAAGCATAAGCTTCATCATAATTTGCACCGGCAAGTATAACCTCTGCACCATAATACTTAACGCCATTTACTTTTGTAAGCGGTGTTGACTCTGGCATAATAATCACTGCTTTTATATTAAACTTTGAAGCGGAAAGTGCCACTCCCTGAGCGTGATTACCAGCACTGGCAGCCACAACTCCACATGCTCTTTGTTCGTCTGAGAGAGAAGCTATTTTATTGTAAGCTCCTCTAATCTTAAAAGCACCCGTGACTTGCAAGTTCTCTTTTTTGAAATAAACTTCACATCCAGATATTTCACTAAGGTACGGTATATAAGAGAATGGTGTATCAACAATGATATCTTTTATACGCTCTTTTGCTTCATAAATCTTTTTTACATCTAACAATTATTTTTCCTTACAGCTCTTTGTGTTCAACCATACTACACATATTTTGTACAACTCTCATTCCGGCATTTTTTGCTTTTGTCGCAGCTTTATTGTTTACAATCTCTTTTTGAGCCCAAAATACTTTTACATCACCACGTTCTATACATGCATCTGCCACCATATCAAGAGCTTTTGGCTTTCTGAATATATCTACCATATCGACTCCAAAAGGTATTTCTAAAAGAGAACGATAAACTTTTTCACCTAAAATCTCATCCTCTTTTGGATATACAGGAACTATCTTAAAGCCCTGCTCTTGCAAATACTTGGCAACTCTATGACTAGGCTTATCCTCATCAGGCGATAATCCTAAGACAGCGATTGTTTTTACACTGTTAAAAATCTCTTGAATTTCTCGTTTATTTGAATTAACAGAAGGGTATTCGCACTCCATAAAAAACCTTTAAATATTATTAGGAGATTATATCAAAAAAGAGTTGTTAAATATCTATTTTCTCTTGTCCAATACGGTAAAGTGCAAAATCATATTTTAAAGGATCATCTTCATCAAAAATTCTAAGAGTTTTTGTTAATTCTATTGCAGCTTGTAAATCATATGTTTTTCTCTGTAAAAGTCCAAGTTTTTTTGATACATTAAAAGTATGTGTATCAAGCGGAATAATTAAATCAGCCTTGTTAATTCCACTCCATAATCCCATATCTATATTATCATCTCTAACCATCCATCTAAGAAACATCATCCAGCGTTTTAATGCCCCTGCTCCCTTAGTTTTTATAGTTATTTTTGAAGTTAAAAAGTTGTAGCCTTGTGTATTTTGCGGATACTCTACATGTAGAGTCTTTATTAGTTCATTTATACCGTCGATAACACTATTTTCTATATTATATCCGCTCTTGAATATCTCTTCTAAAGTACTTTTTTCATTCAGTCTTTTGAGGGCAATAAAGAGTGCTATTACGTCTTCACTTTTTTGAAATCTATAGTAGTGATTTTTTAGAGCCTCTTTTATCTCTTCATCACTCTTTTTCAGCAGAGAAAAGTCCAGTGAGTCTAAAAATTTTACAATCTGCTTTACATTTCCATAAGCGAACAAAGCGCAGACAAGCGATATAGTTGGGTCTTTGTATCTATGGGCTACTAAAATCGGGTCGAGCTTATCTTGGGAGACTTCAGTTGCAGTGTTTCGTTTTTCAACTTCTTTATCAAGTCTTTTCTTAATGTAAGTGATAGAGTTTTTTCCTCTCACTGGAACCTGCTATATTTAGCTGTTTTCTATATTTGGCAATTGTACGCCTAACCATCTTTACTTTGAACTTATCTTGAATCAAATCAAGCAGTTTCATATCACTAAGTGGCTTTTCACGGCTCTCTTGTTTAACTAAACCAACCAGGAAC
Source organism: Sulfurimonas sp. (assembly GCA_030673275.1). Taxonomy (GTDB): domain Bacteria; phylum Campylobacterota; class Campylobacteria; order Campylobacterales; family Sulfurimonadaceae; genus Sulfurimonas. Next base: position 222 of record DAOVJL010000025.1, on the reverse strand, counting down.
TCTTTTATAGCGGCATTTGAGACATCATCATCTATAGCTGTTGTAAAGAACTCTTTCATAGCTAACACACCTCTGTCACAAGCTATATACTTGTTAGCTATCGCTCTAGATATGGTCGATGGGTTATGTCCAAACTCATCTGCTAAGGTCTTTAATGTCAGAGGCATAATAGCACCGCCTGTAAAGAACTCATACTGATACTCAACTATCATCAGTCCAACT
>DAOVJL010000038.1 GCA_030673275.1 Sulfurimonas sp. | reverse complement strand
ATTATGACGCAGTAATTGATTTTTCAGATTTAGATAGTTTAAATATGGTAAATCAATTTAGTGCTATAAATCTGGATATGAAACAAAAAAAGCAGTTATCAGCGCTTAAAATTAGAGCAAATGAACTTGGAACTAGTTATATTGGCTTTGATGATATGTTAAATGAATTAAGTGAAGGTATTTTTGAGTTTTACAAGAGTAAAAATCATTTAGACTATAATAAATCAGATATGAGATTTTAAAAATAAAAAGCAAGGAATATATATTATGATGAATGAACATGAATTGGGTGATTTAAGAGCAGAATTTGATAAGTTTGTAAAAGAGAGTTGTGTTACTGATACTAAGCCAAATGGCGAAGCACCAGATAGAGATGCTGGAGATAAAGAAGATGAAGAGCCGGTACCACAGTTTGTTGATGCACTGACTGCTAAACTATTAGCGCCCCAGCAGAGCGGTGTTTATCTTTCTCGTTTAGACATAAAAAGAATTGCTGAGGCTATTGATGAGTCTATTCCTATTAAAGAGAGAGTTAAAATGGTTAGAGCTCTTTTTAGACATACAACAAAACAACAGTACCTAAAAGATGCTTTTGCTGAGATAGATAAACATATAAATGGTCGTATTTTGATATATACAGAATTAGCTGAAGCTTTTCCGGCATCTAAAAGTATCTTTGAAGAGAATACTAAAAAAGCTAAAAAAACTATGAAGATGTTTCAAACAATTATAGAAGATTTTGAAGAGATAGAACCGACTGACGACCCAATGTTTGTTTAATTCTAATGACGCGTAAGTTATTAGAATTAAAATAGTGACGCATTTGCTGCGTTGCTTTGCTCGTCATGTACTATAGTACATTTCCTCACAAGCGCCTTGCAACTACATTACTCTTTTAATTCATTCAAAAGTTCTTTTTTTTTATATTATTTCATAAAGTTTTATACAAACATTATACTAAAATAGGTGCATTGCTTCTAAAGTTAACCACCCTTGCCAGATAAGTGCACTTAGTATTCCTGCAACGAAACCGGCAACGATGTCATCACCCATAACACCAACACCGCCTTTTGCTTCACGGTCAAGTCTGCCTATTATAGATGGCTTTGCTATATCGAAGTATCTAAAGAGAACAAAAGAGAGTAGACTCTGCACAAGAAAACCGTTTTGTAAATCCGTAACTTCACTAAGTCCAACAGTGATAGCAGGAGCAACGCTTAGTGCAAACCACATACCTGCCAACTCATCTATAACAATGCGTTTATCGTCATGAATACCGCTTTTTTCTTCATATTTATTTATCTCACGAATAGCTATTATGCTTATTAGAAGAGTAGCCAAGAAAAGAGTTTGAGCATCAAAATATATAAGTATTAACATTCCAAGAGGTAGTGAAACAAGAGTTCCTACAGTTCCAGGCGCTTTTGGAGCAAGACCACTATAGCCTAATGTTATAAAAAACCAATTCATTTAATTCCTTAATTTTGTTTCACAAAATGAAGGGAACCCTCCATTTTAATTTATTACGCCAAAGGAAGTAATTCTTTTGGCTACGCTAACGCTTAGTTTCCTTCGGCAGGAAGCCCATCACACTAGTGCTATGTCAGTGATGTTGTTTGGTAGAGTTTCATCAAGTCTAGGTAAAAATCTTTTTCAGTATGCTCTTTTAAAAGCCCTTCAACAGGTAAAATATCATAATAGAGTTTTTCTAAATTCTTAAATCTGTTTGGAAACAGTTTTGAAAGGATCACAGCTGAAATCTCTTTTCTAATAAGCATTGTTGGAGGTAAAATACCTAACTCCAAAAGTTCTAAAATAGAATCTGCATGATATGATATTTGATGGTGTTGTCCATGTGGACAAGTATTTTTACTAACCAGTGTTGTACATTTGTCGCAGTAAACATACTCACTAGCTACAGTGATTTCTACATCTATTCCTACAACTTTATCTATAATTGATTTATTGAAATTGCAATCATAAAACATTCCAAGTCCTGCATGGTTTCTACCAACTGTAAGTCTATCGCAGCCATAGTTTTTAGCAACAATCGCATCGATTATTATTTCATTATATCCGGCAAAAAGGTAACTATTCTCCAATGGAACAACTACAACATTGTTTTTTGTTAAAAAATTATTTATAAAAAATTCTAGAGCTTCTCTTCTTATTTCATATGATAGGTTTGATTCGGTATATGGTTTTAGTAAAAATATAACTAGAAGGTCTGTATTGTCTAAAGCTTGACGTATTAATCTTTCATGTCCGCGATGTAAAGGATTTGCTGCCATAACAATAGCAGTTGTGTGTTTTGCAGATATTAATTTTTTAGCATCAACAATTTTTTGTTTATTTGTATTACTTGATTTGTTTAATAGTTCATACTCTCCACTAACAGCCAAAGAGCCGAGTCTATTCATTGTAGTCGAAACACCAGGGTGAGTCAAATCATCTGTTCCATAGATCTGTTTTATTCTTTCACTGGGGTCTATATTAAAAACTTCATCAACAATCAGGGTTGCAAAAGGTTTATCCTCAAAAAGGATTGTGATCTCTTCACCGTTTTTAAGTGAGCTTAATACTTCGGCATTAAGTTTTCCTGATGGAGCCAGTATAAAAGGGAAAGGAAAAGATTTATTGTCAATAAGACCTGTTTTTATGACATCTTCACTTTGTGCTAAACCCATTAAAGAATATACGGGAGCAAGTAGACCATCTTTTAATAGTTCTAGTGCAGAAGCAGCCTCTGTATCTATTAAAAGAGTTTTATTTTTTCTTGACGATGTCATATTTTTTTCGTTTTTCCCATAAACTTTTACGGCTTATTCCTAGTTTTTTTGATAACTCAGTATCTGGAAACTTATGTTGATAGTTTAAAACTATAAATTTTACATAATCTTCAATTGGGAGAATCTCTCCTTGGTCAAAGATGTTGTTTTCACTCTTAATTTCTAAGACCTCAAACCCTTCATCTTCAATTTTATCTGTACTTGAGATAATTACTTTTTTATTCTCAATAAGTGTATATAAGGCTTTTCTATCGACCTTCTTTAGAGTTTGTAAATCTATAATATATATTACAGAGTTTCCAGTGATTGATTCAATTTCACTCATAGCTTTTGGATCGCTCAGTGTTATGAAGTGAAGGGGCAAGTTTTTCTCTTTTGCATATTCAAATGCGAAAGAATCTGCATGTTTTTGATAAGATGAAGATATAAAAAGAGGAAGCTCTATATTATTATAGTTATGTTCTGTGGTTACTGTTGAGAAAGAATGAGTCAAATATTTATCATATGCTTCATTTTTCTTTTTTAGTTTTTCATAATCCTGATAGTGATTTATCTTTCTTATCAGTTCTTCAATCATAAACGGTTTTAATATATAATCTTTAGCACCGGATGATAATGGCTTAGAAACAGTATCATTACTAATATATGAAACCATTAAAATTATAATAGATTTTTTAAATGTATCAATTAGCGGGTTAAAGTCTTGACCATTTATATTTGTAGATAGTAATACAACATCGTAGTTGTTACTTTTTATCGCATCTTTTGTTGATGTACACATTTCACAAATATGACCTAATTCGCTAAGTTTTGTAGCGATACTTTGTGCTAGATAAATTTCATTTTCTATAATTAGTATTTTCAAATTTTTGTCCAATCAAAATATTTTAAATTTGCATTTGCAATCACCCCAACACCTTCGCCTCTGCCTATGAAGCCGAGCTTTTCAGTTGTTGTAGCTTTTATGTTCACTCTACTAGAATCTATATTTAAAATAGAACTTAGCACTTTTCTCATCGGTAGTTTATAGTTGCCGATTCTTGGTTTTTCGCACGCTATTGTTAAATCTACATTTATTATTACAAAACCAAAATTGTATAGTTTCGTAACAACTGTTTTTAACAATTCCTTAGAGTCAATCCCTTTGTACATGTCATCACTATCTGGGAACATCATACCGATATCTCCCATCCCAGCAGCACCTAAAAGAGCATCAATAAGCGCATGAATGGCTACATCACCATCACTATGTGCTTTAAAACCAAGGCTAGAGTCTACTTTAACACCGCCAAGATACATGTCGCCCTTTTCATCAAAAGCGTGAACATCAAAACCGGTTCCACTCAGTGTATCAGTTGATGGTAAACTTAGACATGACAATTTTTTTAAATCTTGCAGATGAGTTATTTTATGAGCATCTTTATCACCTAAAATAAATTCTCTTGAGCCACCATTTGCAACAATGGCACTACTCTCATCTGTAAACTCTTCATCCGTATTTAATGCATCTTTAATTGCGCGAGTTAGCGAGAGTTGCGGTGTTTGAATTCGTTTTACTTTGTCTCTGTCTATAGTTTTGTCTTCATATACTATGGTGTCATTAACATTAAGATAAGGGACAATACACTCACTCTTTCCTATATGAGATATTATCTCTTTTAAGAAATTTTCGCTTATGCATGAGCGAGCAATATCACTTACTAAAACATATTCAGTATCTACTGCATTTAGAGAATTTTTCAAAGATTCCTGTCTGGTATTACCACCCTCTATAAATGTATAATCTGAATAGTTTTTCATAAACTCTATATCATCTGACGAAGAAGTTACAATAATCTTATCAAAGTGTTTAGTTTTTTCACATCTATCTGCTACAAATTGCCACAAAGGTTGATGACCAACTCTAATCCATTGCTTTTTAACATCAAGTTCAAAACGGCTAGAACTACCTGCTGCAAGTAAAATAAGCGTTAAGTTAGACAATAAAGCTCCTACTTTTTTAAAGTGTTACGAAATTATACACTTCTTATGCTTTTTTTTATCTTGATATAACAAAAATTTTATAAAAAATTAATTCAAATTATCTACTTAATATTATATTAACTTTATTTGATTATATTTCCATTACTTAATATATATAATATATAATATTTTAGGAGAAAATTATGAGAACTTCATGGGTAAAAAAGCGTGAGAATGATTCTGTTAGAACACAGATGTATTATGCAAAGAAAGGCATTATTACTGAAGAGATGGAGTATGTTGCAAAAGTAGAAGATTTATCTCCTGAGCTTGTTCGTAGTGAAATTGCTCGTGGTAGATTGATTATTCCTGCAAATATAAACCACACTTCACTAGAGCCAATGGCAATAGGAATTGCATCTAAATGTAAGATTAATGCAAATATTGGTTCATCAGCAATAGCATCTGATGTACAGGGTGAAGTTGAGAAGATGCAAGTATCTCAGCACTATAATGCAGATACGGCAATGGATCTATCAACTGGCGGAGATTTAGATGAAATCCGTAAAGCGGTAATTGCTAGTTCAAAAATTCCTATCGGTACAGTTCCAATTTATCAAATTCTTCATGATGTTGGAAATAAGATAGAGGATTTAAGCATAGAAGTTATGCTTGAAGTACTAGAGCGTCAAGCAAAGCAAGGTGTTTCTTATTTTACTATTCACGCGGGTTTCTTGTTAGAGACTATGCCTAAAATTGCAAAAAGAAAGATGGGAATAGTTTCTCGTGGTGGTTCACTAATGGCTGCATGGATGATGCACTATCATAGAGAAAACCCATTTTATACTGCATATGATGAAATTTTAGATATTTGTGCTAAATATGATGTTGCACTTTCTCTTGGAGATTCTCTTCGTCCTGGTTGTTTGGCAGATGCATCAGATGATGCACAACTAGGTGAGCTTAAAGTTCTTGGAGATTTAACTCTTCGCGCTTGGGAAAAAGATGTTCAGGTAATGATTGAAGGTCCAGGTCATGTTCCATTGAACCAAGTTGAGAGAAATATGAAACTTCAACGTGAACTTTGTCATGAAGCACCTTTTTATATTCTTGGTCCATTAGTTACTGATATTGCTGCCGGGTATGATCATATATCTTCAGCTATCGGTGCTGCAGTTGGTGGATGGCATGGAGCTTCAATGCTTTGTTATGTTACACCAAAAGAACATTTAGGATTGCCAAATGCTGATGATGTTCGTGAGGGTATCATAGCTTATAAAATTGCTGCTCATGCAGCAGATATTGCTCGTGGTCGTAAAGGTGCGAGAGATATTGATGATGCTATGAGTGATGCAAGATATGGTTTTGATTGGGAAAAGCAGTTTGAGCTTGCACTTGACGGTGAGAGAGCTCGTGAGTATCATGATGAGACTCTTCCTCAGGATGTTTTTAAAGAAGCTGAATTTTGTTCAATGTGTGGACCGAAATTTTGTTCTTATAAAATAACTCAAAATATCATGGATAACCCTGAAGCAATCGAGCAAATTGCTAGAGAAGTTAAAGAGAAAGAAGCCAAAGAAAGAGAAGAAGCTTTAGCTTAAAAAATGAAAGTATTGATATAAGACAATTTTTGTCTTATTTAAATATGATAGAGTTTCAAACTTAAATTTATAAAGGAAAATATATATTATGACTAATGAAATTGTAAATTCAGCACTATCAAAAGTTTTATATCCTGGTTTTACTAAGGATATTGTAACTTTCGGTTTTGTAAATAGTATAGAGATTAATGGTAATGATGTTAGTTTCAATGTAGAGATTACTTCAAGTGCTCCAGAAGTTGCACAGCAAATCAAAGATGATGCAGTTAAAGAACTTAAGGCTGTTGGTGCAGAAAATATAACAGCAAATATTAAAGCTCCAAAAATGCCGGAAGCTCAAGCTGCTCCAAAAAGTAAAAATATTGCTCCGCATGTAAAAAACTTTTTAATGGTAAGTTCAGGCAAGGGTGGGGTTGGTAAATCAACTACATCTGTAAATATTGCTATTGCTCTTGCAGCACAAGGTAAAAAAGTCGGTCTGCTAGATGCTGATATCTATGGTCCAAATATACCTCGTATGATGGGTGTTTCAGATGTTAAGCCTGAAGTAACTGGAAATAAAGTTCTTCCTATTAAAGCTTATGGTATTGAGATGATGTCTATGGGTTCACTAATGGAAGAGGGTCAGTCACTTATGTGGCGTGGTGCTATGATTATGAAAGCTATCGAGCAGTTCTTAAGAGATATCCTTTGGTCTGAGTTAGATGTCTTAGTTATCGATATGCCTCCGGGAACTGGTGATGCTCAGCTTACTTTGGCTCAAAGCGTTCCTGTAACTGCCGGTTTAACTGTTACAACTCCTCAAGCTGTATCTATTGATGATTCTCGACGTTCATTAGACATGTTCAAAAAACTTGATATTCCTATTGCCGGAATTGTTGAGAATATGAGCGGATTTATTGCACCAGATACTGGTGTTGAGTATGATATCTTTGGAAAAGGGACATCTGGACCTATGGCTAAAGAGTTTGATACTGAGATAATTGCTGAGATTCCAATTGAGCCAAGTATCAGAACTGGTGGAGATGAAGGTAAACCAATTACTTTTGTTGATCCAACTTCTGAGAGTGCTAAACGTTATATGGCAGCTGCTGAATCAATTTGGAAAACAATTGAAGAGGTTAATGCTAAGGGTGGGGCTTCAAATGAGTCAGTACAGCCGACTACACCTCCAGGTGTTTCTGCTTGTAGCACATAGGGTAAGCCTTTTATAAAATTCAAATAGCGGCGCACTTGCGTCGTTGTTGCTCTCGTCAGATACTAGAGTATCTTTCCTCGAACACGCCTAGCAATTACACCACTCTTTAAATTTTTTTTACTCTTTGTTTTTCTTTTTATAATTTTAATATTTTAACTTTTGTTTTTTTTTTGAATTTTATCAAATCAAAAGAGTGCTCTAAATTAAAGGAGTTTAGTGAGGAAGCGTACTTTAGTATGAGTGAATTTAGAGTATTTTTTCTTTAGCAATACAATATAAGAAGTAGAGAAACAAGCGTAACGACGCAGAAGTTACGTCGCTATTTTGATTTAAGTTACTAATGTTTAGCGTAACTCATCATTTTCCGACATCTCTTTCGTATAACTTACTACCTTGTTTCTACCAGTTGTTTTTGCAACATAAAGAGCAGTATCAGCAAACTTAATAGTTTTCCAGATAGTATCTCCATCGGTTGGATATTTGGATATACCTATACTCATTGTTTTTTGCATAGTCTCTCCTGGTCCAACATTAAAAATAAGGTTGGCAAATGCAGAGTGTATCTTATTTGCTACTTGTAGTGTTCCTTCATCACTCGCATTATGAAGCATTACTACAAACTCTTCTCCTCCGTATCTAATAGCAAGATCAGCATCACGAATACTGTCTTTTAATAGTTTTCCGATTTCTACTATTACCATGTCACCGATATCATGTCCATATGTGTCATTTACCATTTTAAAGAAATCAACATCTAACATCATAATACTGTAGGTGTCTTTATTTCTTTCAGACTGACTCATGATTTTATCTATCATCTCTTCTAAGAATCTTCTATTATAAAGACCTGTCATTCCATCTCTAAGTGAGGTATCTCGTAATTTATCCATTAGTATACGACTTTCTATTACCGGCTTAGCAGCTTCAAGGTAATT
>DAOVJL010000010.1 GCA_030673275.1 Sulfurimonas sp. | reverse complement strand
AGAGAGTGAGAGTAAACTAAACTATGCAAGACCTTCTATAGATATTACATTTAAATCTTTGGTTTATGAGTATAGTGAGTCTCTTCTTGCCATATTGTTATGTGGATATGGAAGTGATGGAAGCCACTCTTTAAAAGAGCTAAAAGAGAGTAACTGCGAAATAATTATACAAAATCCTAAGGAGTGTGAGGCAAAAGAGATGCCTCTCAATGCTATAGAAACAAAGAATTTTTCAAAAATATTAAACTTAGACCAAATAATAGAATATTTAAAGCTTTCTTTATCAACAACAGTTGATATGAAAGATGAGATAGATTCTTTTTTAGAAAATATTTTTTTAATATATGGTTATGACTATAGAGATTATGAGAGAAGTTCTATAATAAGACGAATAGAACTTACAATGGGTCAAAATTTTATAACTGATTTTAAAGAGTTTGAGAGAGCAGTTATGGATGATGAAAACTTATTTGCTAGATTAGTTCGTGCATTCTCTATAAATGTAACTACCTTTTTTAGAAACCCGGAAGTTTTTAATAAAGTTAAAAAAGAGATTGTCCCAGTTTTAGAAAAATTAGAAAATATTAGAATCTGGTGTGCTGGATGTTCAAAAGGAAAAGAGCCATATAGTATAGCTATGCTACTTGATGAGGCAGGATTGCTTGGTAAATGTCAAATATATGCGACAGATTTTAATAAAACAATTTTAGAAGAAGCCAAAAATGGACTCTTTGCAAAGAGTGAACTGGTAGAGTTTGAAAAAAATTATAAAGATAGCGGCGGTAAAGAAGATTCAAAGAGATGGTTTAATATTGAAGATGACTTTATAGAGATAAAAAAAGAGATTAGAAATAGAGTTCTTTTTTTCAAACACAATCTAGTGACAGATGTCTCTATAAATGAGTTTAATCTTATATTTTGCAGAAATGTATTGATATATTTTAATGAAAAACTACAAAAACATGTGTTTTATACTATTGATAATTCATTAGATAAAAATGGTTTTTTAGTTTTAGGAGAGAGCGAAAAAATGCCACAAGAGTATCAATATGCAGAGCTTGGAAATAAAATTTATATGAGGAGAACTTAATGATAATCAATATATTGGCTGTAGATGATGTAGAAGCAAATCTCTTCTCTTTAGAGGCTTTAATATCTAGTAATAAAATAGGTAATGAGGATGTCAAAAAAGTAAATTTCATACAGGCTTTAAGTGGTCAAGAGGCTTTGAAAATAGTTTTAGAAACTAACATTGATTTAATACTTTTAGATGTACAGATGCCTGAAATGGATGGCTTTGAGACAGCCAGATTTTTAAAACTGAACCCTAAAACTAAAGATATTCCTATAATTTTTTTAACGGCTGCATTTAAGGCAGAAGAGTTTGTAAAGTATGGATATGAGGTTGGAGCAACTGATTACTTTACAAAACCAATTGAAAAGTACCAATTCCTCAATAAATTAAATCTGTATATAAACCTTTTTGCTAAAACAAAAAAATTAAAACAAGCATTTATTTCACTTGAAGAAGAGACAAAGAAGAATCAACAGCAAGAAAAAGCAATGATTGAACAATCCCGTCTTGCACAAATGGGTGAGATGATAAGTATGATTGCTCATCAATGGAGACAACCATTGGGTGCTATTGCAAGTACAACAGTAAACTTGCAGATGAAACTGGAATTAGAAGCTTTTGACTTTTCTACAGAAGATGGGATAGAAGAGGCAAAAGAGTACTTCAAGCAAAGATTTGTAAACATAGAAGAGTATGTTCAGAGCTTAACAACAACTATAGATGATTTTAGAAATTTCTATAAACCAAATAAAGAAATGGTAGTTACAACACTTGAGAGTGTAATAGATAAAGCACTGAAGATTATAACGAGTTCTTTAGAGGATCAGGGTATTAAACTTATTTGTAATTATGACGCTAAAGACACTATAAAACTTTATGATAATGAGATAATGCAGGTAATTTTGAATATCTTAAAAAATGCACAAGACAACTTTACAGAAAAAGAGATAAAAAATCCAGAAATAATAATCATAACTAATGATAAAAGTATCACTATATGCGACAACGGCGGAGGAATACCTGGAGATATTATAGAGAAGATTTTTGATCCGTACTTCTCAACAAAAGATGAAAAGAACGGAACAGGTTTAGGGCTCTATATGTCAAAAACTATTATTGAAAATCATCATAATGGGAAGTTAAGTGTGGTTAATAAAAATGACACTAAAGGGAGAAGCATCGGTGCCTGTTTTACAATAGAAATTTTTGAGGATTAATTCAAATGACAACTAAAGAGATTTTAAAAATGACAAATAATCTTCATCTGCTTTATATAGAGGATGATTTGAGTATGCGTGAAACATCAGTAGATTTGTTTAAAAACTTTTTCACTCAAATAACAACAGCAATTGATGGAGTTGAAGGGTTTGAGAAGTATGAAAATGGTTCTTTTGATATAATAGTTACGGATATATCTATGCCTCGTATGGATGGCATAGAACTTATAAAAAGGATTAGAGCAAAGGATAAGGATATCCCAATTATAGTCTACTCTGCTTGGAATAAGACTTCTTACATGACAGAGTGTATATCTATGAATGTAGATGGATACCTTCTTAAGCCAATGCAGATAAAAAATATTATGGAAGTTTTGGAAAAAATTTCAGTCAGACTGCTTTACTCTCCAAGAATAGGGCAATAAATAATACTTAGAGAAAAAAGGAGAAAATTATGGAATTAAAGTTACTTTTGGAATATACAAAAGACTTAAAGGTACTTTATGTTGAAGATGATAATCAGTTGCTTAATACGACCAAAGAGTTGTTAGACAATTATTTTAAGACTATAGATACTGCCCAAGACGGACAAGATGGATTAGATAAATATTTTCAATACAATAAAAATAATGATGAATACTATGATATTGTTATAACTGATATTAACATGCCAAGGTTAAACGGTATAGAGATGAGTAAGGTTATGCTTTCAATGAATCCTGATCAAGAAATTATTATTACAAGTGCACATAATGAAATTGAATTTTTATCTAATGCTATTGAACTTGGTATTAACGGTTTTATAACAAAACCAATAAAGAATGAGCAATTAACGAAGGTTGTTTATAAAGTGTCCCAATCCATTAGTAATAAGAAATTTGTTGATTCACATGTTGAGGTGATTGAAAATCTTAATTTAAGATTAGAAGAACAAAATAGAGAGTTGTTAACTAAAAATGAAGAGCTTGTAAAATCTTTTCGTATGTTAGATACTATGGTAAATAAAAATAAGTTAACAGATACTAAAAATGAACAAGAAATAGTTGCAGGTGCTGAATCTGATGAAGATCTTATAAAAGCGCAAGTACAAGATCTTATAAAAGATGATTTGGAAGAACTGAGAGAGATTCATGCAGAAATTGATTTTGCGATAATAAATATTATGAAAGATGAAAGTTCAGTTTCAGTCGAGACTATTGAAAAATTGGCTGAACAATTTGTAAAATATGCATCGATACTCTCTTTTTACACATTCTTTGATGAGTTAGGTAGTTCAATGTCAAAGTTTTCAAACACACTCAAAGATAATCCGTTACCAGAAAATGAAGAGACTGTTAAAAATATTTTTATGCTTTTAGAGAGTTTTATGTATGTTCTTGGTAAATGGCAAGAAGATTTATCTTCAGGGGATGAAAGTAAAATAAACTCTTTTGATGCTTCAATTATTAGTGATATGCACACTATAACAAATATGTGGACCCAACAAGAAGTGCCTGATGTCGAAGAAGACTTAGACGATATTTTTGATTTTTAATGTGTTATACTTCTTGTCATTAAAATATATTTATAATTTATAAGGAAAATTTTTGAGAGTAGCCGTTGAGTGTAAATCACCACTAATGCAAAAATCATTAGAACTGTTTTTAGACAATCACCTTAGTTCATTAAAGCATTGTGATATTGTTTTGAGAGATATAAAGTGTCTTAACGATGAGAGATGTTTCTATATATCTAGTGATAAAAATTCTGACTTAGTTAAACCATTTTCAAAATCACAGCTTATTTTGGCACTTGAAAAAAGATATGAAAGTATCAATAAAAATATTTCTGTTGTTGAAGAAGTAGAAGATGAGCCAGCTTTAGGATTTGATATTTTACAAAAACGGATAGAAGCTTTAACTTTAGAGTATCAAGAAAATATTTTAAAAGCAGTAAAAGCATTTTATGAAAAGTAAACAAATAGCAAAAAAAATAATTTCTGGAAAATTTAAAAATAAAACTCTAAAACTTCCATCAAAAACAACAACAAGAACATCAAAAGTAATAGTTTTAGAATCTTTTTTTAACACACTTCAGTTTGATATAGTTGATGCAAATTTTGTAGAACTGTTTTCAGGAAGCGGTTCAATTGGACTAGAGGCACTAAGTCGCGGTGCAAAAAGTGTTATGTTTATGGAGCGTGACAGAGACGCACTTAAAATACTAAAAGAGAATATTCAAGAGACTGATCCAAGTGCATGTGAAGTTTTTGCCGGAGACAGTTTTACAAATATAAAAAGTGTTATAAAAACTCTACAAAGAAAAAATGAACCTGCATACTTCTATATTGATCCCCCTTTTAACATCAGAGAAGGGATGGAAGATATCTACGATAAGACAATGGATTTGATAGCTTCCCTTCCAGAAGAGAGAGTAAAACTTATAATCATAGAACATATGAGTGGTCTAGAGATTCCAGACAACATAGGTCCATTCACTCTAAAAAAATCTAAAAAATTCGGAAATACAACTCTGACATACTATATATAGTCTTCTTCGTGAAGGAAGTAATTCCTCCACAAATTCTTCTCACTAAAGCTAAAGTCATAGTATTGTTGGAATAATAGTTGCTCGGTAATAACTAGTTTAAGGATTAGTTATGAGAAAAGTTATCTTGTTTTTACTTGTTGTTACAGCTGTTTATGCTACAAAAATAGCAGATGTTGCAAATATTGTTGGCGTTAGAGATAATCATCTTATAGGATATTCTCTTGTTGTCGGTTTAAAAAAGACCGGTGACGGTACTACTTCAAAATTTACACTGCAATCAATTGCAAACATGCTTAAAGCTATGAATATTGATATGGATCCTGTTGATATTAAGTCAAAAAATGTTGCAGCGGTTGTTGTTACAGCAGAACTTGCTCCATTTTCCAGACAGGGTGATAAATTTAATATCACTGTATCATCAATCGGTGATGCAAAATCATTAGAGGGCGGAACACTTCTAATGACTCCATTAAAAGGTGTTGACGGTAAGATATATGCATTGGCTCAAGGTTCTGTAAGTATTGGAGGAAGAAATACTGGAGTTGGAGCGGAGACTCACCCAACTGTCGGATTGATTTATAATGGTGGATTAGTGGAGAGGGAGATACTGATTAATCTATATAATCAAGAGTTTGTAACACTTTCATTAAAAGAAGCAAATTTTAAGAACAGTGTGTCAATTCAAAAAAGTATAAATAACTTCTACAGCACTCAAACAGCGGTCGCAATGGACTCTAGAACAGTTAAGCTAAAAAAACCAAAAAATAGAAGTATGATAGAGTTTTTAGCAGAAATACAAGATATAAATATGCAATACAGTATAAAAAACAGAATAGTTATAAACGAGAGAACAGGAACTATAATTTCTGGTGTTGGTATTAAAATAAAACCAATAATTATGACTCATGGAGATATAACTATAAAGATTACTGAGCAGAGTGATTTAAGCAAACCGGCAGGTTCTATGGTTGTAGATGAAAATATGGTTATTGGTTTAAATGAAAATGAGTTATATACAAAAAAGGGAACTACAACAGTAGCTAATTTAGTTCGTTCACTTCAAAAAATGGGAGCCACTCCAAAGGATGTGATTTCAATTTTAGAAGCAATGAAGAGTGCTGGCAGCATCTCTGCAGAGTTGAAGCTAATATAATGTACGGCGCAAACTCAATTAATATGCAAGCTCAGTTTATGTCGCAACAGCATACTATACCTAAAATTGATGCTACTACGGATGATGCTAAGCTAAGAGAACAAACAGATGCTTTTGAATCGGTGATACTTAAAATGTTAATGGATAATGCGATGAAAGATGAGAAAAATCTTTTTTCAGCGCAAAATGATCCAGGAGATAAAATATACAAATCTATGTATAGAGAAGAGTTGGCTAAAGCTAGTGCGGGTGGATTCGGATTTTCCCAAATGCTTTATGATTATTTGAGTCAGAAAGGTTAATATTTTTCTTTTTATGTCGATATAGTTGTATAGGGAAAAACTAAAAGATATAGAAAAAGGACGAGTAATGATTTCACAGGTAAATGGTGCAAACATCCGTAATCCTTACGCTGACAGTGTTGGTGATAAGAAGGAAGTTTCAGAAAAAACAGGTGCTAATGTATCCAAACAGGGTGATACAGGCAAAGTTGACCAGATTAAGGAAGCTCTTGAATCTGGAGAATATAAAATTAATTTAGAGGCTCTTTCAAAGAAAATAGCCGAAGAGTTAATGTAAGTTTTAAAAAAAAAGGATTTGGTTATGCTGTCTTATCATTTACAAAGTGCTCTTAGCGACCTAAGAGATTTAATAAAAATTACAGAGTCTGATGTAGAAGATATAAAAGAAGCTAAAAATGATCCTCAGTTTGAAAGATTGGCACTTAAAGAGGAGAAACTTAAAAGTTTTGAATCTAAAAAAGCTATGATTGATCATGAGATATCTTCATTGATGAGTGCAAGTCCTGATAAGGACTTACCGGAACTTTTAGATGAAGAGCAGCATGATTATTTAGATCAGCTAAAGGTGGAGTTGTCAAATCTTCGTGATGTAAATAAAAAATATGCAAGATTAGTATTAACAGTGAGTAATTTATATAATACATTTTTAGAGAGATTAGTTCCAACAGAGATGCAAGGATACAATAAAGTAGCCTCAAAAGATTCTTCTATCTTGGAAGTGAGAGTGTAGGATGGCCTCTCTTTTTAACACATTAAATATTGGATATAGTGGGCTTTCTGTTGCTCAAGCCGGGATAAGTACAACAAGTCATAATATAGCAAATGCTGAAACTGAAGGTTATACTAGACAAAGAGTTGTTATCGCTGCAGCAACGCCAGTCACTTCAATAAGTGGACAAGTTGGTAATGGCGCTACAATAACAGATATAAAGAGGGTGTTTGATAATTTTGTATTTGACAGATATACAAGCCTCTCTTCTGATAAAGAGTACTCTGATTTTACACAAAGTACACTTGAAGAGCTTTCAACATATTTTCCTGAAATAGATGAAGTTGGAATTAAGTCAGATTTAAAAGAGTACTACAATATGTGGCAAAACTTTTCTGATAATCCTGATAATGACGCAATAAAGTTAGCCCTGGCAAAGCAGACTGAGACGCTGGCTCAAAGTATAGCGAATGTTCAAAATAAAATTATAGACTTACAGGCTAGCATAAATGATCAGTTATTAGTTAATATTAATGAGATTAATGTATTAGCAAAAGAGTTAGCAGGTATAAATGTTGCAATAGAAATTGCAGAAGCTGGCGGGGGCTATACAGCAAGTGATTTAAGAGATAAACGAAATTTTATAGAAACAAATTTAGCAAAACTTATTGGTGCAGAATCTAGTAGCAGTATAATAACTTCAGATATTGGAATAGATAGTTCTTCGAATACATCTTCTGGAAGTTATACAGTAAGTGTTGCTGGATTTAATATAGTTGATGGAAGTTCATATCATCCAATCCATATATCAAATGAAGATAATAAAAATGGTTTTTATGAACTTTCATATGAGAGACAAGACGGTGTACTTATTTCAATGAGTGAAAATATAAAGGGTGGTAAAGTTGGTGCTATTTTAGACCTGCGTGGTAGTAAGATTGAAGAAAATTCAGGTGGTGTTCCAGCAGATGGAGTGCTGCAAAATGTTATATCGCAAATGGACTCTTTTGCATCAAAATTAATAGAATCAACCAATAATTTATATGCCTCTAGCGCAACAACTAAAATGGAATCAAATTTAATAAATATAAGTCAGTATAGTCCAATTGTAAACTCTTCGTTAAATGTTAAAACTGGAGCATTTGATATAATTGTCTATGATATTGATGGTAATGAAACGGCAAGAAGAACAATTGATATTGATGCTGCAACATCAATGTCCGGTTTGTCCGGTTCAAATTCTATTCAGGGAAAAATAGAAGCTCAGGGTGATGACAACAGTGATGGAAATGCAAATAATGATATAGATGACTATATACAGTTTAACTGGGCTTCTTATGCAAGTGGTGATAATGCAGTTGAAATGCTTATGGACCCTGCCTCAATAGCAAAAGGGTATACATTTTCTATTGAAGATAATTTGCAAACTTCAGACTTTAACTCTGGTTCAAATTTTGCCGGGGCTCTTGGGTTAAGCAGATTTTTTGATGGAAATAGCGCAAGCAATATGAATTTAAATTTTAATTTAAGAGATAACCCAACTAATATAGCAGCTGGAACAGCACCTTTGACTGGAGATAATACTTTATCTTTTAATATGATTCAGCAACAATTTGAAGTCTATGATTTTGAAGTTGGAAGTGCAATATATGAATCTACTATGTATGGAATGTTTGATATTATTGCTACTGAAGTTGGTGTAACAACAAATGAAGCAATATTAAATAATCAAACAATTACAGCTCAGTTTAATGCAACTGAACTTGAATATTCTTCTGTTTCCAAAGTAAGCATTGATGAAGAGCTTACAAATCTTATTAAATATCAAACAGCATATGGAGCAGCTTCAAAAATAATTACTACTATAGATCAGATGATGCAGACACTACTTGGGATTAAGCAGTAGCATTTATATGCCGAAATTTAGTATATTTATACTCATTTTTATTTTTTCATTTTCTTTTTTAGGTTCTGTTTTTTACACAATAGATGCTTATACTCTTGAAAGTAGTGCTATACTACTTTCTCCATCATTTGAACATTTTCTAGGTACTGACAGATTAGGCAGAGATATACTTGCAAGGTTAATGGAGGGTGGGAAAGTTTCACTTATCATTGGTGTTGGGAGTGCATTTATAGCTTCTGTTATTGGTTTAATATTAGGTTCAATGGCTGGATATTTTAGAGGAAATACAGATAAAGCTTTTATTGTCATGGTTGATCTTTTTTTAACATTTCCTACTTTCTTTCTTTTATTAGCACTGGTTAGTTATGTAAATGCTTCTGCTTGGGTTCTAATTGTCATTATTTCAATAACGGGCTGGATGACAACAGCAAGACTAATTCGTTCAGAGAGTTTTAAAATTACATCTCAGCCATATATAAAGATACTAAATATTGCAAATGTAAGTAAATTAAAAATATTGTTTAAGTATTATGCCCCGATTTTAGCGCCTATCTATTTTGTAAGTTTTACTTTTGGTGTTGGTGGAGCAATATTAGCAGAATCAGGACTTAGCTTCTTGGGATTAGGTATTGTTGCTCCACAGATGAGCTGGGGCACCATTCTTAGTGGCGGAAAAGAGGTAATTGAGATTGCTTGGTGGGTTAGTTTTTTCCCTGGATTTATGATATTTTTAGTTACATTTTCACTTATAAATATTTCAAATTATTTACAGCAGCTAACAAATCAAAAACAGATTCAAAATTAAGGAGCTACAGTGCAACATAGAGAGATAGGGTATTATTTTATAGTAATGGCAAGTGTTGTAGTTATCTTGGCCGGTGCAAAGAGTGCTTCAGAGATCATTGTTCCATTTCTTCTATCTCTTTTCATAGCAATAATTTTATCTCCATCATATAACTTTTTTAACAAAAAGGGTTTACCAAATGCTCTTTCGCTAACTATAGTTATTACGGTTTTTGTAATCTTTTTAATATTAGTAGCAAAACTTATAGGTTCGTCTGTACAAGAGTTTAGCTCAAATATAGATTTTTATAACCAGCAACTGCGAAATATATTTAGCAGCTTTACAGAGTATGCAACAAAAATAGGAATTGAAATTTATGCTGAAGATATAGAAAACATAATAAATGCCAAGCAGATAATGTATTTTTCTACTTCTCTTATTAAGAGTATTGGTTCTATATTTGCAGATGGATTCGTCATACTTTTAACAGTTATATTTATGATGTTGGAATCTAAATATTTTATAGATAAACTAGAATATGCAAGTTTAAAAAATTCAGCAGTAAATCACACAGAGGAGATATTAGATCAAATTAAAGAGTATATGGTTTTAAAAGCATTAATATCTCTGTTTACAGGTTTAATTGTATGGATAGCTTTAATTATTGTTGGAACTGATTATGCCTTTTTATGGGCTGTATTGGCATTTATATTAAACTTTATCCCAAATATAGGCTCAATAATAGCAGCAGTCCCGGCAGTACTGTTAACATTAGTTCAACTAGGGGGGGTAAGTGCATTAATTGTTAGTGGTATCTATGTGGCAATAAATGTAATTATAGGTTCAGTAATAGAGCCAAAAGTGATGGGTAAAGGATTAGGGTTATCAACATTAGTAGTCTTTTTATCACTACTGTTTTGGGGATGGCTATTTGGCATGGTTGGAATGCTACTGTCAATTCCACTAACAATAATGGCAAAAATAATTTTTAATGCAAATGAGAACACAAGGTGGATAGCAGTATTTCTTGGAACAGGTGAGAGTGTTTCACATATCAATAAGTGAAATAAAAGAGCAAAGCAGATATACTTCCCTTATAGAAATATAGGATAATTTATGATTTTAATGATTGATAACTATGATAGTTTTACTTATAATATTGTTCAATACTGTAGAGAATTAGGTGCTGATTTAAAGATAATAAGAAATGACGAGATGAGTGTTGCTGAGATTGAGAAGCTCAAACCTGAAAAAATTATAATCTCTCCTGGTCCTGCATCTCCTGATGAAGCAGGTGTAACTTTAGAAGTAATTGAGTACTTCAAAGATAAATTGCCAATACTTGGTATTTGTTTAGGTCATCAGAGTATTGCACAAGTTTTTGGTGGGGAAGTTATACGCGCAAAAAATATGATGCATGGTAAAACATCTACTATGAAGCTAATAAAAGAGTGCGCAATCTTTAAAGACTTACCACAAGAGTTTACAGCAACTAGATATCACTCATTGATAGTAGATAAAGATTCACTTCCAAGTATAATAGAGCCAACGGCATATAGCACTGATGATAATGAGATTATGGCGCTAAAAGTTAAAGACAAAGAAATTTACGGTGTTCAATTTCACCCTGAATCAATTATGAGTCAATACGGACATGAAATGATTGGAAATTTTTTAAAAATATGAACAATAGATACATCTTATTCTTTATATTAGGATTAGATGCATTAATACTTATTCTACAGACACAAGAGTTGTCTATCTCTTATTATGAAGCATCTCTGCTCTATGGAGATTTTTCAATCCTTCAGCTTATTATAAAAACATCAATATATCTATTTGGTCAAAATGATTTTGCTCTGCGACTTCCAATGATACTGTTTCATATAATGAGTGTTTTACTTTTATTTAATATATCAAAAAAATATTTAAACAATGAAAGAAATAGAGCATGGCTAATACTGATTTTTGTTTTATTACCAGGGGTTATGAGTTCTGCTTTAATTGTAAATAATGCCGGTCTTGTGCTATTTGGATTACTTCTATTTGTATATTTATATGAAAACTACTCAATAAAGTTTATCTATCCTTTATTAATAGCTTATATGTTTATAGATGGAGGTTTTGTATATCTGTTTTTAGCATTAACGATTTTCTCTTTATATAAAAAAGAAAGAGTGTTTTTTATTTTTAATCTCTTACTGTTTTTAGCATCATTACTACTATACGGCATAGACACTCACGGGTCACCAAAAGGGTATTTATTAGATTCTATAGGTATTTATGCAGCTATATTTACTCCTATTATATTTATATATCTGTTTTATGTACTCTACAGAAGATATTTAACAAAAGATATTGATATATTATGGTTTATATCTACAGTTGTATTTGTTTTTTCACTGCTTTTATCATTTAGACAAAGAGTTAATATAGAATATTTTGCTCCGTATTTAATGTTGGCACTTCCTCTTATTGCACAAACTTTTGAACATTCGTACAGAGTGCGGTTAAGTCAATTTAGAAAAAAATATAGATTAATATTTGTAATTTCATTAGCTCTTCTTTTTGTAAATAGTTCTGTAGTCTTTTTTAATAAATATCTGTACTATATAGTAGAAAAACCAAAAAATCATTTTTCATATAAAATGCATGTAGCCAAAGAGTTGGCAACAGAACTAAAAGCCAGAGATATAAACTGTGTAAGTTCAAATAAAAAGATGACACAACGGCTAGAATTTTATGGTGTAACTAAATGCAACAAGTATATATTACAAAAGAATGCTTTAAATTACAAAAATAGCGATAGTGTTACAGTTAGTTACAAAAATAGACTAGTTTATTCTGCGAATGTTACAAAGCTAAACATAAATTAAATCTATCTAGCACTTAACCCTCATTTATGACACTTAATTAATTAAGATTGTGTTAAAATCCCGTAAATATTAAAACAGGAGTTGCAGATGGCTCAAAAAGCGATTAGAGAATATGACGCAAAGTCAATTTTAGCAAAACATTGGGATAAGTATTTTCCAGATTTTACTTATGCATACGAAACAGTTATGGTTCAAAACGGATCAGAACTTTTAGAAGCTGCAAAAGATAAAAAATGGTTAAATGAAAAAACATTAGTTGCAAAACCAGATATGTTATTTGGTAAGCGTGGTAAAAATGATTTAGTTCTTTTTAGAGATGCTAAACCAGGTGATGTTTCTTTAGCAAAAGCTGCTAGCTGGATTGATGATAAATCATCATCTGAGCAATCAGTTTATTTTTCATTTGATGGTGATACACCTACAGGTGAGCCATCAGTAGATAAGCTTACACACTTCGTTGTTGAGCCATTTACTCCACATGAACAAGCTGAAGAGTATTATGTTTCTGCTACATGTGTAGGTGACGATGATGTTATCTATATGTCAGCTGAAGGTGGTATGGAAGTTGAAGAGGGTTGGGAAGAGAAAGTTACTGAAGTAGCATTCCCAATTACTGCAACTGAAGAAGAGATAGCTGAAAAAATTCGTGCAAACGTTCCTGCAGATATAGCTGATAAAGATAAGGCACAGTTTGCTGAATTTTGTATCGGTTTCTTTAAAGCATACCGTGAGTTAAACTTCGCATATCTTGAAATCAATCCTTTCGTAATGCAAGGTAACAAAATCGAATTATTAGATATGGTTGCTAAACTTGATGATACTGCTGGATTTATGATGGTAGAAGAGTGGGGTGATGTTGAGTATCCTACAGCATTTGGTATGGAAGCTAAGTCTCCAGAAGTTGAAGCTATCGAAGAAGCTGATGCTAAAACTGGTGCTTCATTAAAACTTACACTACTTAAACCGGAAGCTAGAATCTGCACTATGGTTGCCGGTGGAGGTGCTTCAGTTGTTTATGCTGATACTATTGCTGATATGGCAGGTATTGATGACCTTGCTAACTATGGTGAGTACTCTGGTGGTCCAACTACAGGTGAAACAAAATTCTATGCAGAGACTCTTCTTGATTTAATGACTAGAGAGCCAGATCCTCAAGGTCGTGGTAAAGTTATGATTATCGGTGGAGCTATTGCTAACTTTACTGATGTTGCTAAAACTTTTACAGGTATTATTCAAGCATTTGAAGAATATGCGGATAAAATGAAAGCTGTTGATCTTAAAATCTATGTAAGACGTGGTGGACCAAACTATGAAAAAGGTTTAAAAGATATTAAAGAAGCTGCTGATAGATTAGGTTTATACATTGAAGTGTACGGACCTGAAACACACGTTACAGACATCGTGCGTATGGCACTAGAGAAGTAAGGGAGAAAATATGGAACAACTATATACAAAAGACACACAAGCGATTTTTTGGAATAACAACAAAACTGCTATCCAAAGAATGTTAGACTATGATTATACGATTAAAAGAGAGACACCATCGGTAGCAGCTATTGTTGCTCCTACATCTAACAATAAGTTCGATAAGTT
>DAOVJL010000232.1 GCA_030673275.1 Sulfurimonas sp. | reverse complement strand
CGGGAAAGTGCTTTAGTACGCTTATGATTTTTTCATTTTTCAGTGAGTCTATAAATATTTTTGCGTATTTAACTACCTCTTTACTGTTAGCTCCGTAAGAGCGTTCAAGTCCATAAATAACTCTATGTTTTGGATTGAGTGCCAAGTCAACAACGGGAGCAAAATCACAGTTGATTCCACTCTTTTGCAGCATCTGTGCTTGAGTTTTGTATATCTCTTTTGCTTTATCCATATGCAGGTTAGAAATCTGCTTCGCTGAGGGTATTTTAGTAAACCCGTAAGCTGGTTTCAGTCTTGCAACTTTTCCGCCCTCTTGGTCAACTGAGATGATAAGAGGTTTTTTTGAAAATGATTTGAGTCTTGAAGTCAAAAGTTGTAGTTGCGCAGGAGAGCTTATATTTTTTGTTTTACTTCTATCGTGATAAAAACGGTCAAAAAGGATGACGCCGCCAAGCTCGTACTGCTTTATGTGTCTTACTATTTCACTATTTTTATCTATAGTCTCATTTGGAAATCCGATAAGAAGCATTCTTCCTATCATCTTTTGAAGTTTTTCATCGTTTGGAAGTTCTGCTGTGTTTGTTGCACTAAGAGTTAATACAATGCTAATAAGTAGTATAAAAAATCTCACAAACAATGCCTTAAAAAAGTTTTTTCTAATTACCTCTAGAGCCTGGTTTTATAGCTTCGCTTCCATCTTTACAAAGCGGACAAGCATCAGGGCTGTACATCTCAAATGTAAAGTCTTCCAGCGCAAAAAATGGGATATCTTGCGGAAGTTTACAGTTTGGTTTTGTTGTTATATCGCTGTTTTCTCTTCTACAAAAACCGCGATTAGCCAGTGCTGCAACACCAACTATCTCTCCGCCAAGTTCTTTTACAACAGCGGCCGCTTCCATAGCAGAACCACCAGTTGTAATGATGTCTTCACACATTAAAACTCTCTCACCCTTTTTGATTTCAAAGCCACGGCGAATATTCATCTCACCATCAACTCTCTCAGCAAAGATAGAACGAACATCAAGAGCAGTAGCAAGAGCAAAACCTGCAATTAGTCCACCAAGAGCCGGAGCACAAACCGTATCTATTTCAAGACCGCTTGCTTTAATCTCTTTGGCTAATGCATCAGCTAAAAGTTTAGCAGTTTTAGGGTCTTCTAAAACTTTTGCAGATTGCAGGTAAAATTGCGAGTGGTTTCCACTGCTTAGTTTAAAATGCCCCTCTAAAAGAGCATCAGCGTCCATATATATTTTTTTAACATCCATCAAATTAAACCTTTAATATCTCAGCTTCTTTAGTTTTTAAGATATTATCGATTTCAGCAGAAAATTTATCAGTTATTTTTTGAATATTATCTTGAGCAGATTTAGACTCATCAGCAGTTATCTCTTTATCCTTTTCAAGTTTTTTAACTTGATCGTTAGAGTGTTTTCTATCATTTCTTACAGAAATTTTTGCATTTTCACCCATGCCCTTCATTTGTTTTGCAGACTCTTGTCTTTGCTCAACCGTCATAGCCGGAAAAAATAGTTTGATTTGGTCGCCGTCATTATTTGGATTTGCTCCAACATTGGCAGCTGCAATTGCACTCTCGACATCAGCTAGAAGATGTTTTTCCCATGGATTTACAACGATAGTTGTTGCATCTTGAGCTATAACCGAACCAACTTGATCAAGTGAAGTTGGAGTCCCATAATAGTCAATTTTTACATTATCTAAAACAGATGTTGTAACTTTACCTGTACGGAGTGTTTTAAAGTCTTTTTGCATATGCTCTATGCTTGATTTCATTTTTGCTTCACAGTCGTTGAAAATTTCGTTTAGCATGTTTGTTCCCTTATATATGAAAAATAATTTGGGATTATACAATAGAAATGTTTAAAAGAAAGAGATATAGTGAATATATAGCTGCTTTGATGAGCAGCTATATGAGTTTGCTAACTACTCGGCAGCGGGTGCTGTAGGTGCAGTCTCGCTTGAAGCAGGTGCAGCTGGAGCAGTAACCGGAGTTGTTACCGGCTCAGTTGCTACCGCAGATGGAGCAACAACATTTGTTGTCTCAACCATGTTGTCTATAACTGATTCACTGGCAGCTGATGAGTACATGTAACCTAAAGTTATTGTATTTACTACAAATAAGAAACCAATAAAAAATGTTGCTTTAGCTAAAAAACTGTTTGGACCTTTTGCTCCAAAAACAGACTCGTTTGAGCCACTGTATGCACCAAGACCTATGCTTGAGCTCTTTTGAAGTAGTACAGCAATAACTAGTATTACAACTAAAACGATTTGAACAATAAGTAAAAAACTAGTTGTCATTTATATATCCTTGAGGGGCTAACCCTATTTAAAAAGTGGCGAATTATACCCAAAAAAACAATATATTACAAAATTAGGTATAATTTCAAAAAAATTTGGAGAGATAATGAGCTTTAGAAATACTGTTTTTATTCTAATTATTGTCATTTTTATCTTTCTATTAATACCAATGCTTCAAGATAAAGAGATTGAAAACAGTGGTAAAAAACAAACTATTGCTCTTAGCACATTCTCTTTGTATGAAATAACAAAACATATTGCCGATGATACTGTTGATACATTTATGATTCTTCCTTTTGGTGTTGATGCTCACAGTTATGAACCTACACCAAAGCAGGTAATAAAATTATATAAAAGTGATTTAGTTGTTTATAGCGGAGCAGGGCTAGAGCCTTGGATAGATGGTTTTGAATTTCA
Source organism: Sulfurimonas sp. (assembly GCA_030673275.1). Lineage (GTDB taxonomy): Bacteria > Campylobacterota > Campylobacteria > Campylobacterales > Sulfurimonadaceae > Sulfurimonas. The sequence goes on along the minus strand of DAOVJL010000232.1, from coordinate 178 downwards.
AAACAGAGTTATAGATATGAGTTTGCATGTAGACTTAAAAGAGCTAGATGACCATGGTCATGAACATCATCATGGTCATGTTCATGAAGTGAGCAAAGCAGACCCTCATTATTGGTTAGACTTTTTAAATATGATAAAAGCGACAAAGTATATTGCTGATGAGTTAATAGAGATATCT
>DAOVJL010000003.1 GCA_030673275.1 Sulfurimonas sp. | reverse complement strand
TATATCCGTTTTATCAATAGAATCCAAAATATCTATATTTTGTTTTAGTTTCAAATCCCACTCATTGCCAAGCGCTTCTTTTTTTAGTTTCCCCTCTTGTGCAAAGGCTGGAACATAGTCACTGATTGCAGCTGCCATAAAGAGATATGGTTTCTTTTGAATCAAGTGAATCTGCTCATCTCTCATAAGAGTTGCCTTGGAGAGTTTTCCTTTTTTAGCAACGCGAATAGAGTCAGTTAGATATTCAAGCATCTCATCTGAGCTCTTTACATCTATAGTGTATAAATCTTGTGGTAAATCTTCATCAAATTTTGTAGAGATTAGGTTTACATCTGCACCCTTGCAGTAAAGAGCTGTAGCTAAAGATGAAGCCATCTTCCCACTTGAGTAGTTAGATAAATATCTTACATCATCTATCTTTTCAATTGTTCCGCCACCGGTAACTATAACTCTTCTATTTTCCCAAAAATCATCTTTAAGCAGAGCTTTTGCACAGTGCCAAAAAACTTCTAACGGCTCAGCCATTGCACCATCACCGGTTGTTTTACAAGCAAGCTCTTTTGTTTGTGTATCAATTATTTGATAGTTCGCAATAGAGAGCATTTTTAAATTGGCTTTTGTTATTGGATTTTCAAGCATATTTGTATTTGCAGATGGTGCAAGTATTTTGGCATGCGGATATGCTAAAGCTGTCTGTAAAAGCATATTGTCAGCAATTGCATTCGCAAGCTTAGCTATGGTATTTGCGGTCGCAGGAGCTATAACAAACAGATCTGCCCATTCTCCGGTTTTAATATGATTGTGATCATTTGCCCATGATTCGTTGGTGTCATCGAGTACTTGGTTTGAAGAGATAGCCTCAAAAGTAAGAGGAGTTACAAATTTTTTAGCAGATTCACTCATAACAACTTTGACCTCTGCACCTGCTTTTACAAAAAGTCTAATAAGATCAAGTGACTTGTATATTGCAATCGAACCGGTTACACCTAAAAGTATCTTTTTGTCTTTTAATAAATCTGATGGAATAAGCATAACAAACCTTGTAATATTTGTCGTATTTTAGCATAAAAGGCTTAATTAATTAGAGGTGCCCTAAAGTTTACTTTTGTCAATTTCAACTCCACCGTCTTCCAATGTATAAATTAAATCAGTAGTATCAAGTTTATCAAAATTAGCCATCATTACTTTTCTTAAATAATTTTTTTCTGCTTCTTCTGCTCTAATTAAACTAGAAGCAAAAATCCCTTTTTTCTCGAGGACTAAAGATGTGATATCTTTGTCCATTTTTATATGATTCATTAACTCTTTAATATCTGTTTCAAAAATAGAACTTAGCATTGAAAACATACCGGCTAAATAGGCTTTGTCTTTATTTACAGGATTAGCATCCGCTTCCATTCTTTCTGCTCTTTTTATAGCCAGTGTCAATATGGTTTGAGATGCTGAGTTTTGAGAAACTTCAGAGTATAAATATACCATTAACCATCTTAATAATTTTTCTCTTCCCATTAAAGTAATCACTTGAGTTATAGACTCAATGTTTACATTGAATTTTTTGGAATTATTAAAAAACTCAACAAGTTTAAAAGACAGATCAGGTTGTTTTTTTATAAAAAATTCTAATTGTTCAGTAGTATTATTATCTTTTATAATTTTAATCAACTGTATTATTATAAATTGAGCGGGCTCTTTTGAACCGATTATTTCTATTGTTTCTGGTTTATCTAAATAGAAGCCTTGAAAATAATCAAAACCCATAGCTAAATATTTGTGAAAATCTTCATTTGTTTCAATGTTTTGGGCTAACAATTTGATTCTTGTACCTTTAAACTTTGCCATAACTTTTTCTAAATTTTTGGGCTCAGAGAGTACTATATCCATTTTTATTATATCAATGTAATTAAACAGTCTACTAAATTTTGTAATCATCTCAGCACTTGAATCAAAATGCTCCAGAGATAATCTAAACCCTCTTTTTTTATATTGGATTATTTTAGCAATAACTTTTTCTGTTAAATCTATATCTTCTAGTATATTTAAAATAAATCTATCATTGTCCAAAACATCTAAGATGCCTTTTAATAAAGTACTTTCATCAACATTTATAAAAGCTACGGTCCTGCGACCTAATAATTTATCTAACTCTTTACTGGTGATAGAACTTATAATCAATTTCGCTGTTCCTACAACGCTGGTTGAAAAACCGGTCGTGTGATTTGAACTATCCTTAAAAACAAGCTCATAAGCGTATAATTGTTTTTTATTATCAAGTATCTTTTGTTTAGAAATATTAATCACATTCATGCGTTATATCCTTAATTTTGTACATTATATCATTATTTATGGTTTTGGTTCTACAGAACCTCTTTTGTACTCTCTTTTTTCATGACAAATAGGGTTACAGGAACCTCCATCAGCCGCTTTGTTGTAATTTAATTTAAATTTTGCAGCTCCATAGTTTGTCTTGTTTTTTAGCAAAGGGATAGGATCTTTTACCGCGTGAAAATCGTGACATGTACCACATATAATAGATGAAGTTTTAACATGAACGGTATGCAAATTCTTTTTATCTTTTCTAAAATTTGTCATTGTTGTGGTAGATGCTTCAGTTATTTTTTTACTGTCATGGCATATAAAACAGACATAGCTCTCAGGTTTAAATTTTGCTGTAGGAGTACTTGGATATGGACCTCTAAGCATTCTTAGATTATTTGAACCATGAGGATTATGACATCCCGTACACTCTCCAGCTATAATAGGACCATGCCATTTTTCATTGTTTTTTAGATGTTCTGCCATATTCATTAGCATTACACCGTCTTCATCTCTTTTGAGTGGTTTGTTGTGACATGAGAGACAGAGCTCTTTTGTGCTGTCTACTCTTAGCATTTTGGGTCTTGTTGTCCCATGAGGATCATGACAAGCAAAACATCCGCCATCTTCTAGGTTTATTGCTCCATGTTGATTTTTTACAGTTGATATCCACTCTTTTTTCTCAGTATGACAGCTTAAACAGAGATCTTTTCTTTTATCATGTTTTAGTCTAAATTGACGATCTCCGGAATGAGGGTCATGACAACCAGTACAATTTATTTTTATTGCAGGGTGAACATTTTTATCTTCTTGAATAATTTTTTCTTTTCCAGTGTGACACATTGTACATAGTTTAGGGCTGTTCTTGGCCATTAGTAATTTCTCATTATTGTTATAAAAACTATGACAATTTGTGCATAAACCAGCTTTAACAGGTTTGTGGAAGTATTTTCTCCCTTTACCCATATCATGACACTCTACACACTTATGCACATCATCTTTATTATGTTTATGTTTTATTTTTTTTACTTCTGCATGCAAAAAACTTGAATTAATTAAAATTAAAATCAAACTTGTAAATATTAAACGGTTCATTCTTTATGTCCTTAAAATTATTGTTTTATTTTACTAAAAAAATTATAGTAAAAATCTTTAATTGTTCTTGTTTTTGTTCTGCTGATAGCTAGGGAGCCTTTTTCAATTTTACGCTCAGCAACAGTTGTTCCAGCAGCTATCATTACATCATCTTCTATGGTTACAGGCGCTATAAGCTGGCTGTCACTTCCTATAAAAACATTTTTACCTATGATAGTTTTATATTTTTTAATACCATCATAGTTACATGTTATTACACCGGCACCTATGTTTGTTCCCTCATCAATTTGAGCATCGCCAATGTAGCTCAGATGTCCAGCTTTTACACCTTTTAGAGAACTCTTTTTTACCTCTACAAAATTTCCAATATGAGTATCTTCTATATATGAAGCAGGGCGAATATGTGCAAGAGGTCCAATATCTGAGTTTTTAATGATGCTATCTTCTATAACAGTTCCAGCTTTGACATGTGAGTTGTGAATAAGCGTCTCTCCAGTTAAACGACAGCCGTTTTCAACTATACACTCGCCTTCAAAAGTCACTCCCTCTTCAATGTAGATAGTTGAAGGAAGTTGCATAATAACGCCATTATTCATTAGTTTTGTTTTTATTCTTGTCTGCATAATCTCTTCAGAGTCAGCCAAATCTTTTTTAGAGTTCACGCCTTTGAAGTTTTCTTCATCAACAAGAAGTGGAGCAATGTTGAGTCCATCTGCTTTTGCCATGGATATAACATCAGTCAGGTAGTACTCCTCTTGTGCATTATCATTACTTAAAAGAGGGATGTATTTATCTATAATAGTTTTTGAAAAAGCATATACTCCTGCATTTACAGTTGTTACTTTTAACTCCTCATTAGAAGCATCTTTTTGTTCTACTATTCGTTGAACTTTATCATCTTTTATAATTACACGACCATATCCATCAGGATTTTGCAGATCAAATATAGACATAATGATTTCATTATCATTATCTAAAAAATTTTGAAGAGCATCAGCGGTGATAAGAGGCATATCCCCATTTAAAACCAATACTTTTTCATTTTTAACAGAGATATTTTTCATAGCTCCACCAGTTCCCGGGAAGTTTTGCGCATCTTGGACTACAAAGTTTATATTATTAAAGTAAGAGCTCATCTGTTCTTGTACAGCCTCTTTTTGATGGGATATAACTACTGTAATATCATCACTTATCTCACGAGATGATTTTATAATATGATAGAGCATAGGCTTACCGCTTATGGTATGCAGAACCTTTGCCGTAGGAGATTTCATACGGCTGCCTTTCCCGGCAGCTAAAATTATTATACTTATTTTATCTCTGTTCATATGCACTCTTTTAGTTAATTGATTGAATTATACCCTTTTAGGTGTTATATTTGAAATAAAATTCACAAAATTTATCTTTTAGTGTTTGGGCTAATATTTTTTGTGGTATTATAAGCCTAATATTTTGTTATAAGGTATTTGAATGGATTTAGGTACGGTTATTGGTATTGTTTTAATCATGGCGCTTCTTGCAGGCGCAATGAGTATGGGTGTTGGTGTTGGTGCATATATCGATATTCCTTCTGTTTTGATCGTTATTGGTGGTAGTATTGGTGCTTTGATGATTTCATTCAAACCAGTGCAGATGAGATCATTTGTAAAAATATTTATGATAGCTGTTAAACCTCCTGAAGAGGATAAAGTGGAACTAATAAAAAAACTTGTCTCTTTTGCAACAAAAGCTAGAAAAGATGGTATTTTAGCACTTGAGGGTGAAGTAAATGATGAACCAAATGAGTTTTTGAGAAAAGGTTTATCTATGGCAATTGACGGAAATGAACCTGATAATATACGAGATCTTTTAGAGATAGAGATGGAACAGACAAGTACCCGCCATAAAGTAAATGGTACTATTTTTTCTCAGTGGGCGGCTCTGGCTGGTGCAATGGGTATGGTTGGTACGCTGATCGGTCTTGTTGCAATGCTTCTAAATATGGCTGATCCATCTGCGATTGGTCCATCTATGGCGGTTGCTTTACTTACTACAATGTACGGTGCAATTATCGGTAATGTTGTTGGTACGCCAATTGCGATTATATTAGGTATTAGAAATGATGATGAGACTCTAGTTAAAGAGTTGATTCTAACAGGAATTATGTCAATTCAATCGGGAGATGCACCAAGAGCGCTAGAAGCAAAACTTCTAAGTTACTTGGCTCCTGCAGATCGTGTGAGTCAGTTTAACTAATGGCTAGAAAAAAAGATAAATGTCCCCCTTGTGAGAGATGTCTTCCAAACTGGCTGGCAGCCTTCGGGGACTTGATGTCTCTTCTTCTATGCTTTTTTGTTTTGCTTCTTTCCATGTCAAGTATGGATACAAAGAAAATTTCTGAAGCTATTGGTTCTCTCTCAGGTGCTATGAGTGTTTTAGAGGGTGGAACAAAAAGTGAGATTTCTAAAGAGCGTATGGTGCAATCAACACCTATTGATGCTCAAACTGAAACTGCTCAAGAAGTAAATAGAGTTGCTCAGGCTGTGGCTGAGACAAATGAGATGATAGGAAAAGGTCAAGGACCTGCTGTTTCTCTAGAAGAGGCTCAAGATGGTTTTGTAATAGAACTTCCCGCTGCGCTGCTTTTTAATTCAGGAAGTGCAACAATTCAAAATGATGATGCTTTGCTATTTTTAAAGAGAATAGCTCTTATTATAGAAGAGTTTCCAAATGAAACACTGGTAAGCGTTAAGGGTCATACCGATAATCAAGGACCAGGCGCAAAAAGCATATTCAAAGACAACTGGGAACTCTCATCTGCTAGAGCAATTTCAGTTTTACAAGAGTTGCTTCTTGATGGAGTAGATCCTAAAAGAATAAGTGCATCAGGATATGCTGAATTTTCCCCAAAAGCGACTAATGTTACTAAAAGCGGTAGAGAAAAGAATCGTAGAGTTGAGCTGCATTTTTATAGTGCAACACCTGATGATAAGGATAAAATTAAAAAATCAGTTTTAGATCAGGCGGCAGATAAGTAATGTTAAGATTGTTTTTATTAGTTCTAGGGCTTAGCTCTTTTTTAGGGGCTGAAGCTGTACAGATTCCAACAATGAATTTTGAGCTTTCTGCTCCAAGTTCCCCTCAGCAATTAGTTAGTTCACTAAATGTATTAGTTCTTCTTACACTACTGTTTTTAGCACCAAGTATGGTTTTAGTTATGACAACTTTTACGAGGTTTGTCATTGTTTTTGGCTTTTTAAGACAAGCTCTTGGAACGCAACAAGTACCTCCAACTCAACTTTTAGTTATGCTTGCAATGATTTTAACTTTTTTTGTTATGGAGCCAGTTGGAACAAAGGCTTATGAGAATGGAATTAAGCCATATATAGAAGAGAAAATCGGCTATGAAGAGGCATTTGATAAGACAACTTTGCCATTTAAAAATTTTATGATTAGAAATACAAGAGAGAAAGATTTAGCTCTATTCTTAAGAATAAGAAAAATGGAAAATCCCGCAACTGTTGAAGAGGTACCTCTGTCTGTAATAATTCCATCATTTGTTATAAGTGAATTAAAAACTGCCTTTGAGATAGGTTTTTTACTATTTTTACCATTTTTAGTAATAGATATGGTTGTTGCATCTATTCTTATGTCTATGGGTATGATGATGCTTCCACCTATTATGATAGCACTGCCCTTTAAAATACTAGTATTTGTTCTTATTGATGGATGGAATTTGCTTATAGGCAATCTTATAGCCTCAATCAAGTAAACAGTTATGGAATGTAAACATTTTGGAGAGTGTGGTGCTTGTATTGTATATGACAATGGATATGAAAACCAATTAAACCAAAAACTAAACCTGAACAGAGATAGATTTAAAGAGTTTTACACTGAAGAAATATCTGTTTACGAGTCTCCCCAGCAAAACTATCGTTCAAGAAGTGAATTTAAGATTTGGCATGACGGTGATATTATCCGTTATGCAATGAATCACGTTGATAAAAAAGGTGTTGTGTTTATAGATGAGTGTCCGCAAGTCAGTGTTTATATTGCATCTTTAATGCCAAAACTTCTTAAAGCAATAACCGATGCAAAAATAGGCTTTAAACTTTTTGGTGCTGATTTTTTAAGTTCAAATAGTGGAGAGATAGTTGTCTCACTGCTTTATCACAGAAAGTTAGATGAAGAGTGGCAAAGCAAAGCAACAAGTATCGCTGATGAACTTGGTATTTATATAATCGGTAGAAGTCGTAAACAGAAAGTTATAGTGGGACAGGATTATATTACCGAGTCTCTAAACATAAATAATGAAATATATAGATTTAAATATATAGAAAACAGCTTTACCCAGCCAAACTCTAAAGTTAATGAGCATATGATTTCATGGGCTCTTAAAAACTTATCAAATACTGGTGGAGATTTACTGGAACTCTATTGTGGCGCAGGGAATTTTACTATACCTTTTGCAAAAAAGTTTGATAAGGTTTTAGCTACTGAAATCTCCAAGTCATCCATAAATGCAGCTAAGGCTAACATGTTTTTAAATGATGTTCATAACATTGAGTTTGTCAGAATGAGCGTTGAAGAGTTTGTTGAAGCGCTTGATGGTGTTAGAGAGTTTAGAAGAATGAAAGAAATAAGCTTAGATACATATAGTATCAAGAGTATATTTGTTGATCCTCCAAGAAGTGGGATGGATGAAGCTTCATGTGAATTTTCATCAAGGTATGATAATATACTATATATATCTTGTAACCCAGAGACATTGGCTAGGGATTTGGAAATATTATGTAAAACACATGTAGTTGAAGACATGGCTTTATTTGATCAGTTTCCATATACTCATCATGTGGAGATGGGTGTAAAGTTAGTAAAAAAGGGTAGTATGTAATGAAAATAATATTTTTAGCTTTACTGTTATTATCATATTTACATTCAAATGAAATGAAAAGAATTGAGGCAATTGTTGAAGATATTACTAATCTTCGCGGAGATTATGAGAAGTGTCAAGCTGAATTAAATGGTAAAAAATCAGAAGACCAAGTCAAATATTATAAAGATTTATATGAAGAAGAGAAGAAAAAGAATATTAAATTAAAAGTTGAAACTGATTATACTAGTCCATTTTTCCCAAGTAGCAGTAGTTTAAATAAATCAGTCGAAAAATTGGAAAAACGAGTTAAAAAGCAAGAAAAACTTTTAATAGTCAAAGATAATAAGATAAAAAAACTATTAAAAAACAGTGCTAATAAATGTAAACAAGTAAATGAATTTCCAGAATTGATGATAAAAAAAGAGCATAAAGAAAATAATAGTTATACAAGAAAAGAAAAAATTATAAATTTTAAAGCAAAACCATTTCAATTGAATGTTGACAGCAATCTTTATAATTCTATAGATGGTAAAAAAATTTATAGATGGAAGAGGGGAAGAAGTTTTACATCTAACAAAAAAACAAAAACTTGGATCCAGGTTACGGGATATTTTATAAATAAAAAATGGCAAAAATCCAAAAAAGAGATGTGGATTAAAATAGTACAAGTGTCTAAAAAGTAGTTATATTATATTTGTGAATATCGAAGAAACATAAAAATGATATAATAATAAAAAAATTATAAAGATAATTATGAAAAAAATTTTAATTATTAGTGACAGCAACGCTGGTAAGCACTTTATTCAAAGAATAATAGAGACTTCTACCGGTGAAAATATTTATTACGTGGTTCAGTCTAAGGTTATAGAATATGAGAATGCGAACCCGTCTCGTTTTAAATTTTATGAATTTGATCCTACAAGTCTTTATAAAATTGCAAATTTATTAAAGATGGAATTTGTTCAAGTTATAGTAGCTATGGATAATCAGCTCGATGTTGAGCATACAATTAAAAATATCAGAAGTGTAAAGAAACAGCTTAGAATCATTGTTTTATGTAAATGGAATATAGAGAATGAAGACTCTAATGTTGTTTTAATAAACTCAAATGAAATATTAGCTTCAAGACTTCTTGATTATATGCCAAATGTACCGGTAATAGCCCAAAATGTTGGTATAGGTGAGGGTGAAATTATGGAAGTTTTAGTTCCATTTGGGAGTTCATTTGTTTATCGTCACCTTGGTGTTATTGAACAAAAAGAGTGGCGAATAGTAGCTATATATAGAAATAGAAAACTAATTATGCCTAATCGACGCAGAATGATTCAGCCTAATGATCTGCTTGTTCTAGTTGGTAAACCAGCAGTGCTTAAGTCTGTATATCGTGCAATTAAGAGAGAACTTGGTCAGTTTCCAGAACCATTTGGTTCCAACTTGTATTTATATTTAGATATGAATATAATAAATTTTTCAACAGTTGATGATTTTATCAGGAGAGCTGTTTTTGCTCACAAAAGGCTTGAACACAAATTAATTATTAAAATAGTAAATCCTAGTGATATATCTGTAATATGGAAAATTAAAGAGTATAGAAATACAAATGTTATTATTGATATAGAGTATGAAAATTATAATTTAAAAGAGAAGTTTTTTAATGATATAAAAACTTATCATATAGGTTTAGTTGTGGTTTCAAAGGAAATGTTTAATGATTTTAACATGAGAACAACTCTATATGAAGCACATGTCCCGGTATTTAAGATTGCTGATAAATCATTTTCATCTGTAAAAGATGCTTCTATTATTTTAGGAGATAACCGTGATATAGAGAAGATATCTTCAACTATTTTTGATATATCTGAACAGATGAGTTACAATATAGAACTATATAACTATACTAATGAACATCAAGAGGCGAAAGAGCAGGTTATTGAGCATTTTCAAAATCTATCTACAATATTTTCTAGGAGTATTAAAATTATCAAAGAGAGTGAAAATCCTATAAAGATTTTAAAACAAAAAGATAACTTTATTCAACTCTTACCCTTTACAAAAAAGTTGACTAATAGAAAAATTTATTCTATTTTATCAACAGATAGTGAAAAACTTTACCACAAACTTGATGATTATCACCAAATATTTATCCCTGTTCAGATTTAAAGTCAACGTTTAGCGATTTATTAGTCTTTTTTGAGTATTATATAAATAATAATTTAATTAAAATTTTGGACTGATAATGCAAGTAAACATAGCTCTTAAAAAAGTTGTAGATAACTCATACGATATAACGATAGACACTCTTCCCAAACTTCATTTTGATACAAAAGTAGCCATTGTTACTAATTCAACTGTATCTAAATTACATTTGGAATATCTTTTTACAAAAATCTCTGCTAAAGAGCTACATGTAATAACTCTAAAAGATGGTGAAGAGTATAAAAACCAAGAGAGTATTGATACAATCTTGGAGTCGATGTTTGAAAATCGTTTTAATCGTAAATCTATGCTTATTGCTTTTGGCGGTGGTGTTATTGGAGATATGACAGGATTTGCTGCAAGTATCTACCAAAGAGGCATTGATTTTATACAGATTCCTACAACACTCCTTTCTCAGGTTGATGCCAGTGTCGGTGGAAAAACTGGTATGAACAATAAGTATGGAAAGAATCTTGTAGGTGCATTTCATCAGCCTCGTGCTGTATATATAGACCCATATTTTTTAACTACTCTGCCTTCAAGGGAATTTAGTGCCGGTGTTGCTGAGATAGTAAAAATGGCAGTAACATTTAATAAAGATTTTTTTGAATTTTTGGAGAGTGCTGATTTGAATAATCCGGATGTGCTTCAAGAAGCGATAAAACAAGCTGTACAAACTAAAGCAGATGTAGTAGCTAAAGATGAAAAAGAGCACGGTATACGAGCTGCTCTTAACTATGGGCATACTTTTGGTCATGTTATAGAGAATGAGACTAACTACAAAGAGTTTCTTCATGGTGAAGCTGTAGCAATTGGAATGATTATGGCTAATGAAACAGCTATAAAGATGAATTTAATGAGTGAAAAAGAAGCTGCAAGAGTAAAGGCACTTTTACAAAAGTATAATTTGCCGATTACTTATCATATTGAAAACTCTAAAAAGTTTTATGAAGCATTTTTTTTAGATAAAAAAAGTTCAGATTCATCTATAACATTTATTATTCCGATTGGTATCGGTGATGTTACCATTACAGATAAAGTTGATGTGGGAACAGTTATGTGTGTATTAAATAAGTTTGGAGAGTCTAAATGAAAAATATAGTTCTTTTTTTACTGCTTGTTTCATCTTTAATGGCAGCAAATAGTATTAAAGATAAGCAGGATTTAGTTCGTATAGAGCTTGAGCAAGAAGATATTAAAAAAGAGAAGATTGCTGAATCTGTTGCTGATTTGGAAGAGATTGAAGATAAGATAGCTAATAAAAACAGTGTTTGGATGAATAGTTATGCATCTTACCTTACATCACTTGATGTTAGAGAGTCTCTTGAGAAAATTAAAAAAAGAATAAATTATCTTCAGAAAAAAAGAAAAAAATCTTTAACTCAAAGAGATGAATTAAATGCACTTATATCAAGAGAGAAAATTTTAGCATCACAAATAGAAAAGCTTAAGAAAAAAGATAGTTCACCTTTTGCAAATCTTTTAACTCCTCCAAATATTGAAGAGATTCCTGCTATTACAAATCCATTTGATATTTTTACAGGTATTTCTCTTATTAAAACACTAAATAAAGGTTATAGTGATTATATTTTAAAGAAAGATGAGTTAGCTTCTTTAATATCCCTTTTAAGAGCAGAGGGACGAATTTATAAAGAGATAGAAGCAGTGGATACCAAGAAAGAATATAATCTTCAAGCCCAAAAAAAAGCAAAACAGCTAGAGAGGTTTGAAAGTGCCTTAGATACAATGAGCGTAACAGTAGATGTTTATCAAAAAAGATTGGATATTACCAAGATAAATATTAATAAGGATGTGAATACTCAAATTATGAAAATAGCTAAGATAGGTGTAATTATCTTAGTAGTCTTTATTATATTTTTTCTACTTAAACTAGTTGTTAAAAAGTATATTACTGACCATGAACGATTTTATATGGCAAATAAGGTTATCACTTTTGCCAACTTTATTCTTATCATTTTAATTCTATTTTTTAATTACATTGAAAATGTAAGCTATTTAGTAACCATACTCGGGTTTGCATCAGCCGGTATCGCAATTGCCATGAAAGATTGGTTTATGAGTATCCTTGGCTGGCTAGTTATTATTTTTGGCGGTAGTATACATGTAGGTGATAGAATTCGTGTTGATATGGATGGTATGAAGTATGTGGGAGATGTTATGGATATATCACTGCTTCGTATGACGATTTTAGAGGATATTACTTTGACATCTATTCTGCAAAATAGACGTGCGGGTAGAATTATATTTGTTCCAAATAATTATGTGTTTACAAGAATGATAGCAAATTACACGCACTCTTCACTAAAAACTGTTTGGGATGGAGTACATGTCACTATTACATACGATTCAAACCATAAAAAAGCGATTCATATAGCTAAAGAGATTACTAAAAAATTCTCAAAAGGTTATACTGATATTACAAGAAAGCAACTAAATAAATTGAGAAATAACTACAGTCTTAAAAATACTAATGTTGAACCTAGAGTATTCTCTTTTATAGAACCTAACGGTATATCTGGTGATGCGTGGTATTTGACAAACGCTTATGCTACACTTACCCTTAGAAGCGTTATATCAACTGAGATTGTAGATGCCTTTATGGCAGAAGAAGACATCACGATTGCATACCCTACTCAAATGTTACATATGGAAGAATCTGCTAAAAGAAAACCGCCATTTGCAACTGATGAAGAAGTAGTTTAATGAAGTTTTTTATCTCTGCCCAAAGGGCTAGCTTTACAGGAAATCATTTAGTGATTTCTCTGCATAAGTCTTTAGACAAAAGTGAGAGGAATTCTTTGTGGACTTTGTTCGCGAAGAAGGAGATTTTATAGTGAAACAAAAAGTGTACTTTAAGACTTTTGGTTGCAGAACAAACCTTTACGACTCTCAAGTCATGATGAGCGCAACGCAAGATTATGATGTTACAGAGAATGAGAGTGAGGCTGATGTAGTTGTTGTAAACTCTTGTACAGTAACTAATGGTGCCGATTCTCATGTGCGCTCATACCTTTCACACGTAGAAAAGATAGGTGATGCTAAAGTATTTTTAACAGGTTGTGGAGCACATACAAAAGGTGAAAAGCTGCTAGAACAGGGCAGAGTTGCCGGTGTGTTTGGTCAAAGTGAAAAACTTCGTATTGATACAATGCTTTCACGAGAAAAACCTTTTTATGAACCTGGTGATCTAAACTATATTGACGAGGCAGTTGTTGATGATTTTGTCGGTAAGAGTAGGGCATTTATAAAGATTCAAGAGGGTTGCGATTTTCGTTGTTCTTACTGTATTATCCCGTTTGTTCGCGGTGATGCCAGAAGTATGGATGAAGAAAGAATCCTAGAGCAGATCACAAAATTGGCGCTTAATGGATTTGGTGAATTTATCTTAACCGGTACAAATGTTGGAAGTTATGGGCAAAAAACAGATAGTTCTATAGCTTCACTTATGAAGCGTATTTCTCAAATAAGAGGGGTTAGACGTATAAGACTTGGCAGCGTTGAGCCAATTCAGATATCTGATGAGTTTAAAGAGATACTAGCAGAGCCTTGGTTGGAGCGACATTTACATATTGCACTTCAGCATACATCGCCTCAAATGCTTAAACATATGAACAGACGAAATGTATATAAGCAAGATAGGGAACTGTTTGAATTGTTAGCAGATAAAGGTTTTGCAATTGGTACCGATTTTATAACAGGTCATCCAGGTGAGAGCCAAGAACTTTGGGATGAAGCTATGAAAAATGTTAAAGAGTTGCCATTAACACACCTGCATGCGTTTACATATTCAAAAAGAGATGGTACACCATCTGCGATAATGAAACCGGAAGTAAATGGTAAATTAGCAAAAGAGAGATTGCATGAGCTTGAAGCTATAGTTAAATCGAAAAATTTTGAGTTTAGAAAAGCTTTTGGCGGTAATTTAGATGTTCTAGTAGAGAGTGAAAAAGATGGTCTGTATGTCGGGTATGACCAACACTTTAATAAAATTTTGATTGATTCTAGTGAAGATTTGCTAGGAAATTGGATAAATATACAAAATTACACAGCAAAAGAGGAGTCTAACTATGGCAAAGTATAGGTCAAATAGAGTAGTACTTTATGCATCAGCTTTTTTAGTAATTATATTAGTTTTATTTGCAATATTAAGAGACAATGCAAATTCAATAACCCTTAATAATGCAAAAACCATATTAAAAAATCATTCAGTAAAAAGTGTAATCGCTTCAGATGAGTATATTTATCTTAAAACAGATAAAGATGTTTATAAAATAGCATCTTCACAGGTCACACCGGAGATGTTTTTAGATTATGAAGTGGAAGTAAGAAGTGGCTCAAGTTTTGTTGTATATCTTCTGTTTTTAGTTCTGCTTCTTGGTGGGGGAAGTCTTCTTTTTAGATGGTATCAAAAAAAAGATGCTATTGCTAAAAATAAAAATACCAATAATAATATATTTGGCTCCTTAGAAGAACAATCACCAATTGAGTCTATAAAAAGTGATGTTACTTTTAGCGATATCGGTGGAATAAGTGATGTTAAAATTGAGCTTGAAGAGATTATAGACTTTATGAAAAAACCAAAACGCTACAAAAGTTTTGGTGCAAGAATGCCAAGAGGTGTACTTTTAGTAGGTCCTCCCGGTGTTGGTAAAACTATGATAGCAAAAGCTGTGGCACATGAGGCAGGTGTTCCGTTTTATTATCAAAGTGGTGCTTCATTTGTTCAGATATATGTAGGTATGGGTGCAAAAAGAGTACACGATCTTTTTCAGGCTGCTAAAAACAATTCTCCTTCAATTATTTTTATCGATGAGATAGATGCTGTTGGTAAAAAAAGAGATGGACAGAGAAATGATGAGAGAGAAGCTACCCTAAATCAACTATTAACTGAGATGGATGGTTTTGAAGGTTCCAGTGGAGTTATAGTTATAGCTGCAACAAATAAAATAGATGTTTTAGACTCAGCACTTCTTAGGGCTGGACGATTTGACAGAAGAGTTTTTGTTGAACTTCCAACAAAAAGAGAGCGAGAATCAATTTTAGTCAAGTATCTAGATAAAGTTCCTCATGAGTTAGATGTAAAGGCAGTTGCAAATATGACAGTAGGATTTAATGGTGCTTCACTGGCAGCACTTGTAAATGAGGCATCTCTTCTTGCAATAAGACAACATGATTTTCAAGTTACAATAGAACATTTCCATCAAGTAAAAGATAAGGTAATGTTTGGAAAGAAAAAACTTCAGATGTTAAGTGAAAAACAAAAAGAGTATCATGTGACTTATCAAGCTGCTAAAGCTATATGTGCAACATATTTTGATCTGCCATTTGAGAAACTTCTTCTTTCAAATGAAAAACTTACTCCGTCCACAGATGAACCGCTTATTAAGCATGAGCTAGAATCAAGAGTTAAAATGTTTTTAGCAGGTATGGTCGCATGTGATATTAAGTACAATGAACATGCAAGTAGTGCTAAAGTTGATTTAGATGAAGCAAAAGTGTTAGTAGATAAGATGCTCAAAGAGTATGGAATGGGTTCATTTTTGATATCTAATGAGTCAGAACAAGAAGTTCTTATGAAGAGACTGTATGAAGAAACTAAACAACTTTTAGATTCTTTGCCTGAAGTTATGAATAGCGTAGAGGCTGTTCTATTTGAGAGAGAAAGTATCACTAAAGAAGATGTTAAAAAGTTAATAGATGATATTTAAGAGTGGTTTTTCTTTAAAAAATGAGCAGACACTTTTTGATGAGTATATAAACTATACGGATTATAACGTTTGTGGATTTAGTTACGGTGCTCTTGGGGCATTTGAATATGCCAAAGAACAGTTACTGTCTGGTGCAAGAGTAGATACTTTACAACTTTTTTCTCCTGCTTTTTTTCAGACTAAAGGTGCTAAATTCAAAAAGCTTCAGTTAATTGGATATAGAAAAGATAAAAACAAGTATCTGAAAGATTTTTTAGATTTGTGTTTTTCTCCATATAGTAAAAAAAATATTGAGCATTATGAGACTAATGTCGATGAATTAGAAGAGTTGCTTAATTATGAATGGGACATAGAAGAACTTAAGTCTTTAGCAAAAAAAGGTATTAAAATTGAGGTTTATCTTGGTAGTGAAGATAAGATTATAGATGTTGAGTCTGCTAGAGAATTCTTTTTACATGTAGCTACTGTTACATATATTAAAGATGCAAATCATTTTTTACAAGTAAGGTGATTGACGTTTACTAAGTAAATTTATTAACTCATTCTCAAAACTACATCCTTGTAGTTTCTCCGAGGCTAAAAATCAAAATTCATCCTTGAATTTTTAATAATTTTTAGAACCGTTAAAAAATCTACTCAGTAAACTAATAAAACTTATACTAATGACACTAGTGTCATGAGCTTCCTGCTGAAGGAATCCAAACGATAGTGTAAGTAGTGGAATTACTTCCAATACTGTAATAAATTAATGAGAGGGTTTCCTTTCATTTTATAAAATAAAATTAAAGGGATAAGAATATGAGTGAAATAAAAATAGGCGTAATAACAGCAAGTGACAGAGCAAGTAAAGGGATATATGAAGATATATCCGGAGTAGCAATTCAAGATACTATGAAAGATTATTTAACTAGTGAATTTGAGATAGTTTACAGATGTATACCAGATGAACAGGATATTCTTGAGAGTACTATGAAAGAACTTTGTGATGAGGCGGGGTGTTGTTTAGTTGTTACAACCGGTGGAACAGGTCCAGCTTTAAGAGATGTTACTCCTGAGGCAACTGAAAATGTCTGTGAGAAGATGATGCCAGGATTTGGTGAGCTTATGCGTCAAGTGAGCTTACAGTATGTGCCAACTGCTATTCTTTCTCGTCAAACTGCTGGAATTAGAGGTAAGAGTTTGATTATAAATCTACCTGGTAAGCCAAAGTCAATCCGTGAGTGTTTAGATGCAGTATTTCCAGCAGTTCCATACTGTATAGACCTAATTGAAGGCCCATTTATAGAGACTAATGAAGAGGTTATCAAAGCCTTTAGACCAAAAGCCAAATAACGTTTAACTCTCTTTATATAAGAGAGTTATCTATAAATAAAAGCAGAATAGTATCCATCTTTATTTGTGCTTTCCGTCATATTAAATTGTGCACCAACATGACTAGCCCAATGCTCTAAAACGCAGTATTCAACTTCCCAATCATCTGAAAACTGATGTTCAACACATTTACGTTGTTTATTCCAGTTAAGATTGACTTCATCTTGATTTACATCATAAAGCTCATCTTCAAGCCATTGTAAATC
>DAOVJL010000116.1 GCA_030673275.1 Sulfurimonas sp. | reverse complement strand
TACAACTAGAAGTGAGCCATCAACAGAATAGCCACCAATAAAGTATCCGTTTGATGGTGTTTTAAGTATGGATACTGCTTCACTGAACTTGAATAGTTTAATAGACTTTCTAAGTTTTATATCCGCACTGTTTCCCACTTTTACTAAATGTATTTGAGAACCATGAGACGCAGAAAGGCTAGCTAGATAATCAAAAGCATTGGTATATGCAGTACCGGTTTTTGTTGAGTTGTTTTTATAATTTTTCACATATCCTATAGCACTGATTGTACGGTCATAATCTTGTGTAACATCAAATAAAGAATTATTGAAAGGTTCATCTACAATTATAGAAAAGTCTGCAGATTTCGCATAAAGGGAAGCTGTTAATAAAAGAAGGGCTAAAATATAGTTCATGCAAATACTTTTTTACTACTCTTAAAGCAAAAAATATTCCTAAATGTAAAACGAAAGCTATATGAGTTTGAGGTGTTAGTTTGTCTGTTTTGGTGCAAAAGCACCAAAAAAACCTATTTTAGGTTTTCGAATGGTGCAGTTACTACTGTTTTACGAGTTACAGTATATGGAACTAATGCCGCAGCACGAGCTCTTTTAATAACTGTTGATATCATGTCTTGGTGACGTTTACAGTTACCTGTTAAACGACGAGGCATAATTTTGTATCTCTCTGAAAGTGAAAAACGTAGTGCTCCTACATCTTTATAATCCATAAAATCTACTTTTGCTTCACAATATTTACAATATCTTTTTTTGTATTTTCTTCTTTCTGCCATGTTATTTCCTTTATTATCTATTTTCTAAAATGGAATTTCATCTTCATCAATGTCAATCACTGGAACAGAGTTACTACTTGGCATCTCTTGAGCCACTGGCTTTTGATAGCTTTGTGGCTGTTGTTTCTGCTGATAACTCGGCTGTTGATAACTTTGTTGCTGTTGACTCTGTTGAGCTTTATCTTGAGGTGCTTGATAATTATTATTAGCACCTTGATTATCACCTTTTGAGTCTAACATCTGCATAGTTTCTACAACTACAGAGTGTTTAGAGCGTTTCTGTCCATTTTGATCTACCCATTGGTCAAAGTTAAGTCTACCTTCTACTAGGATTTTACTTCCTTTACGAAGATATTGGTTAGCAATCTCTGCACTTCTTGCAAAGAATGTAATATCTACAAAACAAACTTCCTCTTTTTTCTCACCATTGCTAGTGAATTTACGGCTTGTAGCAATAGCAGTGCTTGCTATACCCATTCCGCTTTGAGAGTATCTAAGTTCGATATCGCGAGTTAAGTTTCCAACCAAAATAACTTTGTTATACATGAATATTCCTTATTGTTTAGGCTATTGCCAATTACTCTGCTGCTGGTGCTTCAGCTTCTACGGCTGGAGTTTCAGTTGCTGGTGCTTCTTCCGCTTTTGGAGTTTCAGTTGCTGGTGCCTCTTCTGCTTTTGGAGCTTCAGTTTTTGCAACTTCTTCTTTTGCAGGTGCTGCAGCTTTTTTCTGAGCTTTTTGCACTAATTGATTAAACGCGATAATCTCACGGTTTGTATCATATTTGATAGTTACAAATCTAAGAAGCTCTTCATTTAAACGAAAACGTCTTTCAATCTCAGTAATTGCTGAAGGAGCGATTGAATAATAGATAACATGGAAGTAACCACGTTCATTTTTTTCAATTGGGTATGCTAATTTTCTCATTCCCATAGTGTCAGTTGTAGCTATTTCGCCACCATTTGAAGTGATAATTTCTTCGATAGCTTTAACGCTAGCTTGAATCTCTTCTGCTGTAAGTGTCGGTTTTACGATTACTAGGTTTTCGTAATTTCTCATAGAGTATAATCTCCCTTTGGTATATTGCCTAAATATAGGCTTTTGTTTCCCCTTCGGATATGTACATATCGCTGTTTTTAACGATACAAAGAGAAAGGAACTCGGGATTATACATAAAGTATACTTAATGTGTGATTATGCTTTAATTATAATCTTATTAAAAGCAAAGCTTCAGTTCGCAAAAGAAGGAAGCAGATGAAAACAATATGACAATATGCAATAAAATAGTATATGTTTTATTATTTAGGATATAGTTTTAATAATTAATGGAGAATAAATGCCAAAAAGAAAAAAGAGTAAATCTAAAAAAAGTTCAAATACCCTAACACATGTAGCGTGGGTATTAGCTTTTATCGCAACTGTGCTAAGTTCATTTATCGCGGGTTATTATATTGGACATGATAGTACAAAAAAAGAGATTATAAAAAAAGAACGAATTAAAGAAAAAAAAAGATTAGCAATGCTTCAAAAACTTGAAGATACCAGTGTTGAAAAAACCAAAGAGAGTGTAAGCGATAGGCTGAAAGATGTACTAAAAAAGCGAAAAACAGAGAGTGTCACAGAGACTAAAAAAGTTTTAAGTTTAATGGGCTCTTCACATGAATATGATATTGCAAATTTACCAAAACCACCTAAACGAGAAAAAAAAATAATATCTTCAAAACCTAAGTTGGCAATTATCATAGATGATGTAAGTGTGAAATCACATGTTAATGCAATAAAAAGTTTGAACCTACCTCTAACAATGTCATTTTTACCACCAAGCAAGTTTAGACCAAACTCTCATATTTTAGCTTCAAAAGAGAAATTTTATATGGTTCATCTACCTATGGAGGCTCAAAATTTTACAAAAGAAGAACCGTTTACTTTAAGAGTCAGTGACTCTCAAAAAGAGATAATTAAGAGAATTGAAATGATTAAAAAACTCTTTCCAAAAGTCCAGTATATAAACAATCATACAGGAAGTAAATTTACATCAAACGAGTTAGCAGTAAACAAACTTATATATGCACTTAAAAGGCAAAATATTAACTTTATTGATAGTAGAACAACAGCTTTAACAAAAATACCAAAAGTTATGGAAAATTATGGCAATAAATATATAGCAAGAGATGTGTTCTTAGACCATGAAAGTGATAAGAAATATATAAAATCACAAATAAAAAGGGCAGTAAAAATAGCAAAAACACATGGGACAGCAATAGCTATTGGACATCCACATGCTAACACTATTTTAGCTTTAAGTGAATCAAAAAAATTGTTTAAAGATATAGAACTAGTACTTGTAAATAGGCTCTATTAAAGTGAATATAGTTCAAGATAAAATCGCTGAACTCTCATCAATGAAAAGTTATCCTAAGGAGCTTTTTTATGATGGTGATCTTGAACTTTTAAAAAGAGTAAAAATATCGATTGTTGGAAGCAGAAAACCATCTAAATACTCCCGTCTTACGATTCAAAAACTTTCATCATCATTGTCAAAAGCAGGAATTTGTATAGTGAGTGGCGGAGCAATGGGGATTGATGCTGTGGCACATACCGGAGCAGAAACTTGTAATACAATAGCGGTATTGCCATGTGGAATAGATGTAAGATACCCCTCAGTAAATAAAAATCTCTTAGACAATATACAAAAAAACGGACTTTTACTTAGTCAGTTTGATACCGGTTTTCGTGCAGCTCCTTGGAGTTTTGTAGTTAGAAATGAACTAGTTGTTGCTCTTGGAGATGTCTTGATTGTAGGTGAGGCTGAACTAAATAGTGGAACAATGAGAAGTGTGGAATTTGCGCTTAAAATGGGAAAAGAGATTTTTGTACTTCCTCAAAGGCTTGGTGAAAGTAATGCTACAAATAGACTTATAAAAGAGAATAAGTCAAAAGTAATTTATGATATAGATGAGTTCGTATCAAGGTTTTCTAAAGATAACATTTTAGAGGTAAAGAGTGATGATTTTAAAGAATTTTGCAAAACAAATCCAACATACGAAGAGGCTTTAAAACAACATCAAGATAGAGTCTTTGAAGCTGAGCTTAGTGGAGAAATAGAGATAATAAATGGCAGGGTATTATCTAACTTATAGTATCAACATTGCATCACCGTAAGAGTAGAATCTATACCTATTTTCTATGGCGATTTTATAAAGTTCCTGAGCTTTATCCACACCGACAAAAGATGCTACTAGCATCAATAATGTTGATTTTGGTAGATGAAAATTTGTAAGCAAATGATTTACTCTTAATGGTTTGTTATTTGGATGTAAAAAGAGGTTGGCCTCTCCTCTTAGTACATTTTTATGTCTTGCATAAAACTCTATGGTTCTTGTAGATGTTGTTCCAACGCTTAGTATTGGTATGTCAGAGTCCAACAGCTCTTTGGCTTTATCGGAAATATCATAATATTCAGAGTGCATTGGATGATCTGTTATTGTTTCGCACTCAACAGGTTTGAATGTTCCACTTCCTACATGTAGAGTCACATAAGCATGTGGATACTTGTCGCAAATTCGTTTGTGTTGCTCGTTTGTAAAGTGCAGTGATGCGGTTGGTGCTGCAACTGCACCCTCATTTTGTGCAAATACACTTTGGTATTCACTTTCATCTTCTTTGTTGTCTTCTCTTTGAATATATGGAGGAAGAGGGACATGACCGATTTTATCAATAATTGGTAAAACATCTTCAAAACGCAAAAGTTCTTCATTCATATAGAAGTGGACAACTCGACTTCCATCATCATTTAGCTCTTTTACATGTACAGCCAAATTTTCATTAAATAGAATCTCACTGTCAACTTTTACTTTTCCTCTGATATATACATTTACATCATGAGCATTTAGTGCTCTATTTATTAATAGTTCAATTTTACCGCCACTTGGTTTTTTGCCAAAAAGTCTTGCTTTAATAACCTTGGTGTCATTAAAGATAAGAGCACAGTTTTTAGGGATGAATTTTTCAAAATCTGAAAACAGTGCATGTGTTATTTCATCTGTATTGCGGTTATAAACTAATAATTTTGCACTGTCTCTGGGGCTTGCCGGATAAGTAGCTATGAGCTCGTTTGGAAGTGTGAAGTCATAGCTTGAGGTTAAAAGTTCTTTATTGTTCACTGTTTTTGTTTATCTCTTTAAGCTCATCAAGTAAGTTTACATCATCTTCATCATCATTGTCTGAATCTACATCCTCATCGTCTTCCTCTAGCGG
>DAOVJL010000139.1 GCA_030673275.1 Sulfurimonas sp. | reverse complement strand
GAAAAGTGGAGATTTAGCTGCCCTTTTAACAAATCTTGAAGAGGGTGATATACTTTTTATAGATGAAATTCACCGTCTTTCACCGGCTGTAGAGGAAATTTTATACTCTTCTATGGAAGATTTTAGAATTGATATTATTATAGGCAGCGGACCGGCTGCTCAGACTGTTAAAATTGATTTGCCCAGGTTTACACTAATTGGTGCGACAACAAGAGCAGGGATGCTTTCAAATCCTCTTAGAGATAGATTCGGAATGAATTTTCGAATGCAGTTTTACTCTTCTGATGAGTTGGCAAAGATAATTTCACAAGCATCAAGTAAGCTAGATAAGACAATAGTTCATGAAGCTTGTTTAGAGATAGCAAAAAGAAGTCGTGGAACTCCACGTATTGCACTTCGTCTTCTTCGTCGAGTCAGAGACTTTGCAGAAGTAGCGAATGAGAGTGATATTAAACACTCGAGAACGCAATATGCTTTAAATGAGTTAGGTATAAATTCTCACGGATTTGATGAGATGGATATAAGACTTCTAAATCTTTTAGTCGGTGCAAATGGAAAAGCAATGGGACTTAGCACAATAGCCGCAGCACTTAGTGAGGATGAAGGAACAGTTGAAGACGTGTTGGAACCTTATTTGATTGCAAATGGTTACCTAGAGAGAACTGCTAAGGGAAGAAAAGCAACAAGAAGTACTTATGAGATTTTAAATGTTTCACTTCCTGTTGAAGAGGAGAGTTTATTTTGAAACCACAATATTTTGTAGCAATTCTATTTGCAACATCTCTTTATTGGATGTATCTTCTTTATGCTCCCTTTCTTTTGGCTATAACTATCGCAGCTTTGCTTGCAATATCCACTTCAAATATTCAAACATTTTTTGAAAAAGTTTTACGGTCAAAGTTTAGAGCAGCACTATTATCAAGTCTCTTACTTGCAGTTTTGTTTTTTGCTCCACTAGGTTACTTTTTAACTACATTGACTATAAAATTAAATACTTTAGAGCCAGAAATATTTTTAAACATTGAGCAATATATTACAGATTTTATTGAAAATCCGCCAGAATATTTGCTATTTTTAAAGCCTTATGCAGTTAATACATTAGAAAAATTAAATATAGATGCATTTACATCAAATATTCTATCTATAACGGCAACTATTGGCAGTTTTAGCGCAGGATTTTTAAAGAATGCTTTTTTAGTCATAATATTTTACTTTTTTGCTCAATATAATGGAACATATATAATAGAATTTATAAAACGGGTTGTTCAAATGTCTGTTGATGAGACAACTCTTTTAATAAAAGAACTTTCATCTGTAATGAGTGTAGTTTTTTATTCTATAATTGTTAATGCAATGCTTCAAGGTGTACTTTTTGGGGTTGCTATCTCATTTATGGGTTACAATGGGCTTCTTTTTGGAATTATGTACGGATTTGCATCTCTAATTCCAGTTGTTGGTGGTATCATCATGTGGCTACCATTTATGTTGTTTGAGTTTTATTCCGGTAACGGCTCAAATGCTATATTTATAGCTCTTTATTCGATTATAGTCATATCTATAATAGCAGATACATTTATAAAACCTTTAATTATAAAAGAGATAAACTCTAGACTTTTAGATGAGGATGATACTAAAATTAATGAACTAGTGATTTTCTTCGCTATTATCGCTGGACTTGCAACATTTGGCTTTTGGGGTATGATTTTAGGACCTGCAATTACAGCCTTTTTCTTGACTATTATGAAGCTTTTTGAAGAGAGAACCAATGAGTGTAAATTAAAATCAGATTAGATACTACTTCTTGTATATTTGGGGATATTCACTCTTAAATCTACGGTGAATCCAAAACCAAAATTTTGGCTCTTTAGTTATAAGAGTGCTTAACCAGTCTGCTTGAAGTTGAGTGGCTTTTTGAATATCAGCTTGCTCATCATCTGTTCTCTCTACCGGGATTTCATCAAAAAGCATAAGCGTATAGTTCTCTTCATCGTCAGTTCTGATTGTTATTGGTATAATTGCTGCATTATATTTTCTGGCAAGATAAGCAGGGGTTGAAGTTTGACGAACTTTTTTACCTAAAAACTCTACTTCTAAACCTTCTCTTTTGTTTATTCCGGTATCTATTACAATGCCACAGCCCTCACCATTTTTCATAAGTTTTATGAGTGGTTTTACAACATTTGATTTTTCTAAAGATTTATTTCCAAATTTAGAGCGAGACTCCAACATCCACTCTTGATATTGTTTGTTTTTCATACTTTTAAACACTGCTGCAATTGGCTCGATAAAAGCTCCTATAGACGAGCCGCCTAACTCCCAAGCACAGTAGTGAGATGTAACATAAATTACACTCCGGCCTTCATCATGAGCATTATTTACAGCCTCTATATTTTGTATGGTTATTCTGCTTTTTAGCTCATCTTTACTCATATATCTAATTTCCATAAGATGTAAAAAGTTAAATAATAAATTTTTAAAGCTGTATCGTACTATTTCATCTTTTTCTTTTTCACTTATCTTAGAACCAAATGTAAAATCAAGATTTTGAAAGCCTATGTTTCTATATCTAGAAGAGATATAGTAAGCAATAGTTCCAAGCATAGAAAAAAAGCCCTTTCTTAAGCCTTTTGGTAAAATCATTAAAAATTTTTCAAGCAGTAAAAATAGTTTAAAACCCATTTATAAATTATCCTCATGTATTATAAATGCAATTATATCAAATTGTTATCAAGCCTTTGGTATAATCACGTTAATTTAAAAAAAAAGGTGAGTAAAAAAGATGGTTGCAGCAGATATCCAAAAATTTTCCGAAGGCCGTACTAAGGCTAGAGCATATTTTTGTTATTTATTTTCTAAAAATATTCCAAATAAACTACCATCTCTCTCCATTGAGATGATAATGCCTCGTCTTTTAAAAATAAAGGCTGATTTACAAAATTGTGAAGGAGTTTATCTTTTAGATAATCGTGGTGTACAAGTAACGCCAACATTTACTGCAAGAAAGCAGATAGATGATGATGCTGGAAAAATTAGAGCAGATAGAGCTTACTACTATCGTGCTGTTAGAGAAGAGAGATGTACGATAACAGATCCTTACCCATCTCTTATAACAGGTGATTTGACAGTTACGGCATCTCAGCCTATTTTTGATGAAAAAGGCAACCTGACATATGTGGCTTGTATTGACATGCCTATTGATGATGTTATAAGAATTGCTAAACAAAATTCTTCAGATATGTTCTTTTCTAGACTATTCAAATACTCATATGGCGCATTTTCATTTGCCTTAATCGCGATTGCATTACTGCTGTTTTTTAAAAGCGTGCAAAGCTTTTTTGTTTACGAAATAACACCTTCGCATTTTGAGATTAAAAATGTATTTGAAGCAACTATTTTACTAACACTGGCACTGGCCATTTTTGATTTGGCAAAAACCCTCATAGAAGAAGAAATAATGGGTCGTAATAAAGAGCACAACATCTCTGGTCCTCATAAAACAATGGTAAGGTTTTTAGGTTCAATTATTATTGCCCTTTCAATAGAAGCTTTAATGTTAGTCTTTAAATTTGCAATCACAGATCCAAATCAGCTTGTATATGCGATGTATATAGTTGCCGGCGTAGCACTACTTCTGATAAGTTTAGCGGTTTATATAAAATTTACAAAAGTGAAGAATATTGAATGATAGCGATAGTTGATTATAATATGGGAAATTTGGCAAGTGTACAAAATGCATTTGCCAAGCTTGGTGAAAAAACTATTGTAGAGAGTGACCCGGCTAAATTTAAGGATTATGATAAATTAATACTTCCGGGTGTTGGTGCTTTTGGTGATGCGATGGAGCATTTAAGAGATAGAAATATGATAGAATCTTTAAAAGAGTATGCAAAAAGTGGAAAGTACATGTTAGGTATTTGTCTTGGTATGCAACTTCTTTTTGAGAGCAGCGAAGAGTTTGGATTTCACGAAGGTTTAGGACTTATAAAAGGTAGTGTAACAGCTTTTGATACAACTAAGTTTAGTGAACCCTCAACCAAGGAGGACAAGCCGCTTAAAGTTCCACACATGGGTTGGAATAGAATGTTTACTGAAGAACATCCGCTTTTTAAGAACTTGGATGAAGAGCATTATCTTTATTTTGTACACACATATCATGTAAATTGTGCTAATAAAGATGACATTATAGGTCGTACATTTTATGGCTATGAGTTTACATCAGCTGTAGCTCACGACAATGTTATGGGGATTCAGCCACACCCGGAAAAAAGCCATGAAAATGGTTTACATATTTTAGAAAATTTTATAGGATTATAATAAATGACACTTTACCCCGCAATTGATTTAAAAGATGGAAAAGCAGTTAGACTTACAAAGGGTCTAATGGATAGTGCAAAAATATACTCAGATGAGCCTTGG
>DAOVJL010000100.1 GCA_030673275.1 Sulfurimonas sp. | reverse complement strand
CGATGATATCAAAAGACTTGGAGAGCCTAGACTCTACTGGGGAGTTAGTGGCGGCAGTGTAGATAGCATGGTTAGTAATTATACAGCCACTAAAAAGTTTAGAAATACTGATGATTACACTCCTGGTGGAAAAAATGATAAAAGACCTGATCGTGCTTTGAGTGTTTACTGTAATCTTATCCGTCAACATTTTAAAAACACTGTTCCTTTGGTTATGGGTGGTATTGAAGCCAGCTTAAGAAGAGTTACTCATTATGATTATTGGCAAAACAAACTAAAAAAACCTGTAATCTTTGATGCTAAGGGCGATATTCTTATATATGGCATGGGAGAAATAGCTTTAGAGCAAATAACAAAAGCTTTGGATGAGGGTAGGGACTGGCGAGATGTTCGCGGAGTATGCTACATTTCAAAAGAGCCAAACTATGAGTATATTCAACTTCCATCACATCAAGAGTGTTTAGATGATAAAGAGAAGTATATAGACCTTTTTGATGATTTTTATGACAACAATGATCCAATATCTGCAAATGGACTTTGTCAGCCGGTAGATAGCCGCTATTTAATCCAAAACCCTCCATGTGATTATCTTAATGAAAAAGAGATGGATGCAAATGCAAATCTGCCGTTTACAAGAGAGCTTCATCCATATTATGCAGCGATGGGAAAAGTTAGATGCCTTGAGACTATTAAATTTTCAATCATGACTCATCATGGCTGTTGGGGTGAGTGTAACTTTTGTGCAATAGGAGTTCATCAAGGTAGGACTATTCGTACTCGTACAGAAGGTAATATACTAGAAGAAGCAAAAGAGTTTAATAAATATAAAGACTACAAAGGGATAATCGCTGATGTTGGCGGACCAACTGCAAATATGTACGGTTATGAGTGTGATAAAAAGCTTAAAAAAGGTACATGTGATGATATTCGCTGTGTTGATGCAGAGCGTCTTTGTAAAGTTATGCATGTAGACCATGGAAGAAATCTAAACCTGCTTAGAAAAGTGCGTGAAGTGGAGGGCGTAAGAAAAGCTTTTATTGCCTCCGGTGTTAGATATGATTTGATTACTGCTGATAAAAAGCATGGGTACTCTTACTTAAAAGAGATGGTAAAGCACCACATATCTGGACAGTTAAAAGTAGCGCCTGAACATACGCAACAACATGTTCTAGACCTTATGGGTAAACCTGGTAAAGAGACTCTGGTTGATTTTAAAAAGTTGTATGATAAGTTAAATAAAGAAGAGGGTAAAAATCAGTTTTTGACTTATTATCTTATTGCTGCACATCCCGGTTGTGAAGAGAAAGATATGCATGAGCTAAAAAGATTTACAACAGATGAGCTTCAAATGAACCCAGAACAGGCTCAAGTATTTACTCCAACACCGGGGACTTACTCTGCTGTTATGTACTACACAGAACTTGACCCGAAAACTCGTAAAAAGATTTTTGTTGAAAAAGACACCAAAAGAAAAGAGAAGCAAAAGAAAATAGTAGTTGAAAAAGAGTGTTTTAAAACTGGTTTTGCTTCTTAGATAAGTAAATGAAATTAATTTGATTATTTAAACTATGATACAATAAATAATGAAAATAAAAAGTTTTATCACATTCTCTTTACTGTTTGCTCTGAGCTTTTCTATGGTACATGAGTATGTCTTTGCTTCTTATCATAATGGACATTGTGAGAGTGTAGAACATGCTGATGTATCAGAAAAACAAAGTCTACATGTGGATATTTGTGAAACTCATTTTGAGTATCATCAGGCTTCTTTATTGCCTCAAAACAGACTTTTACCTCAAGCTAACAATCTTAGTTCTAAAACTATATCAAATAAGGAAATGTATCAGTTTAGTGCAAATCTAGACTTTCTTAAACCACCTATCGCATAAACAATCACCTCAACCTATAACTCTATCAAATTTTTATTTTTACAAGGATAATAATGTTGAAAAACATACTTCTATCTGGACTATTATGCTCATCATTGATGGCTGATAGTTTTGATAATTTTTTACAAATGGCTATGGAAAAAAGTCCATATTTAGCCTCGTCTGCATTAAGCCTGCAGCAAGCAAAACAGCAAAGTTCTATAATTACAAGGTATAAAAATCCCTCTTTAGAACTAGAGTATTCCCGCTTTGAACCGGATGCAGGGAGTAGTGATGGCGGCTTTAGGGCAAGCTATAATCAGCCTGTTCGCCTTTGGGGTGTAGAAGATGATTATAAGCGCTTTTCTACCTCTATATTGCAAAATGAAAATGCTTTTTATATTCAAAAAAGAGCAAGTTTCATTCGTGATATTTCTATTCTTTTTACACTCTACGCAGAGAAGAAAATGCTTGTGAATTTAGGAGTAGAAGAACTAGAAATAGCTGAAAAAATTTATAATATTTCTAAGACTAGATATGAGGTAGGAACAATCTCTCAAGGTGTAATGCTACAGTCTCAAGTTGCTTTTGAGATGATTCAAATTCATACTGAAAATTTAAGTTTGGAGGTTACTCAAAAGTATTATGACCTATTAAAACAAGCTGGTATAACTCAAGAGATACATATAGATATCGAACATGATTTTGTAATGCAAACAGCCTCTAATGACAAACAGAATCCCACTCTTGCGATACTTAAAAGCCAAAAAGCCAAAGCTCTCTCAAAAGAAGCTGTTTATTCAAATAAAGTTGAGTGGATGGATGTTTATGCAGAGTATGAAAGTGAGCCTGAAGAAGAAATCGCGCGAGTCGGTGTAAATATACCATTGGCAATTTTTAATACTAATGCACAAGAGAAGCAAATTTCACGCCTAGAAGCGAAAAAAACTGATTTGCTTATTAAAAATGAAGATACGCAACTTAGCATTGAGAGCAGAAGGTTAAAACAGCAAAAAGAGGCACTGTTTAGTTTAAAAGATAAAAATACAAATATTTTGAAAATAGAACTTAAGCTCTTGGAGATGTTTGAAGAAGGCTACAAGATTGCCAATATAAATCTTTTGGAACTTCAAGATGTTAAAAACAAAGTCATCCAGACGAAAGAACGTATTATTGAGATAAAGACAGCATTAAATCAAAATGCAATATATACAAACTATATACAAGGAAACTATAATGAATAAAATTTTATTACTATCTTTATGTATGACTTTAACACTTTTGGCAGTTGATATCCCAACTGGGCATGCAAAAAAGAGAAGTTTTACAAAATCAGTAGAGCTTAATGCCAAGATTATTCAACTATCTAACGCTAAGCAGTCTATTATGTCTTTAGTTAGCGGACATATTGAGAAGTACTATGTTGGGCTTGGAGAGAAAGTAAAAGTGGGGCAGAAGATTGCTCTTATAGAATCTATAATGTTATCAAAAATGACAGCAGAGTATATCTCTCTTAAGGAGCAGTACAGTGCTGTAAACAAAAACTATGAAGTGACAAAAACACTTTATGAGAAGGGTATGACTTCTATGCAGGAACTTAATCTGCAAAGCATACAAAAAAATGCAATGTTAGCCCGAAAAACAGCGTTGAAGTCCCAATTGAAAACACTAGGTGTAGATGCTGATTCGCTAAAAGCGGCTTCAGCAAATTATATTTTATATGCGCATAGTGACGGCAGGGTATCGGCTCTTCTTCAGCCTCTGCACTCTGTTATTGGTGAAGATACATCTATTATCTCTATAGTTAAAAATCAGGCCTATTATATTAAATCTTATCTTCCACTAGAGTATGCAGGTGTTGTGAAAATTGGACAAAAAATTGTAATGAATTATGCAAACAGAAATATAGTCTCACATATTACTCAGATTATGCCGGAGCTGGATGAAACAACTCAAAGAATTGTTTTATTATCTAGTGTTGATGAAAATGTAGATAACTTATACATCAACTCTTATGTTTCTTCGACCTTGTATTTTGGAAATAAAGAAAAATATGTAGCGATTAAGAAATCAGCACTCTCTTTTTTCAATAATGAGTGGGTTGTTTTTATTCCGACAAAGCAAGAACATGATGGGCACGATGGATTAGAAGAGCATGATGACTTAGGTGGACATAATGAGCATGGAGGATTACTAATAGAAAAAGATATACACGAAGAACATGACAATCATGCTGGACACGAAGGACATGACGATGAACATAATGAAGAGGGTGAACAGCCTTATGAGGTTCGTGTTATTGAAATTATCACACAAGATGAAGAGTATGCTGGGGTTAATGGTTTAGAAGTAGGTGAAGAGTATGTGAGTGCTAAAAGTTATTATGCCAAGTCGATGATTTTAAAATCATCACTTGGTGGACATGGGCACTAAAGGTTTGATATGTTAGATAAACTTATAGATATATCGCTTAAGTATAAACTTTTAGTTATCACTCTGTTTATGGTAATAACAGCCTTTGGTTTTAAGGCTTATCAAGAGATACCTGTGGATGCCTTTCCTGATATTACACCCAAGCAGGTTGTTATCTATACAGAGAGTCCGGGAAACTCAGCAGAAGATATAGAAAAACTTATCACTTACCCAATAGAGTCGGCTATTTCAGGTATGGCTGGAGTTAAGATGATTATGTCTAACTCTTTTTTTGGACTTTCTTATGTTTCTATTTTCTTCGACGATGATATGGATATCTATTTTCTGCGTCAGTTGGTTAGTGAGAGACTGACTATGGTAGATATTCCAACTGGATGGGGAAAACCGGCGTTAGGACCAAATACCACAGGTTTAGGTCAGGTTTTTTGGTATGAGCTGGAAGATTCATCAGGAAAATATTCTCCTCGTGAGATTAGAGAGATGCAAGACTATATTGTGACACCTCTTTTTAAAAGTGTTAGCGGTGTTGAAGAAGTAGTTGGTTGGGGTGGATATGAGAAACAGTATAATGTTCTTGTAGATACAAAGAAACTTCAAAACATTGGTGTGACTTACAAAGATATTGTTAGTGCTATTGAGCATAGTAATCAGGCAGCAGGCGGTCAATACTTAGAGTTTAACAGTGAGCAGTATCTGATTCGCGGTGCAGGACTATATAAGTCTCTTGATGATATTAAAAATAGTGTTGTAAAGTCCGGTAATGGACAAGCTGTAACTATTAGAGATGTTGCAACTGTAGAGGAGGGTTCAGCTCCACGCTT
Organism: Sulfurimonas sp.; assembly: GCA_030673275.1. Taxonomy (GTDB): domain Bacteria; phylum Campylobacterota; class Campylobacteria; order Campylobacterales; family Sulfurimonadaceae; genus Sulfurimonas. Next base: position 332 of record DAOVJL010000100.1, on the reverse strand, counting down.
TGGAGCAGTAAGTATTGATGGTAAAGAAGCTGTTATGGGGATGGTTTTGCAACGTACAGCTACTAATGCTGCAAAAGTTGTTGAAGCTATTAAAGAAAAAATAGATACTGTTAATGCTGCACTACCTGATGGTGTTACAATAAAAACGATTTATGACCGTACAGAGATTACACATAAAGCAGTAAGCACTATGACTTCCGCACTTCTGAGTGGTGTACTCTTAGTATCAATTGTGCTGTTTTTATTTCTGTTTGAGTTACGTTCTGCTTTTATTGTTATTGTCTCTTTGCCTATTTCACTTCTTATTGCCTTTTTGTTGATGGATTATTATG
>DAOVJL010000145.1 GCA_030673275.1 Sulfurimonas sp. | reverse complement strand
AGACGGCATTGAAAATATATACAATCTACATGTAGAACCTTTGGATGAGGATGATGAGATAGTAGATATACTTGTTGCTTATGACTACGACGGTTTTATGAAAGAAGCTCTTTTGGGTGAGGTTTTTTGGATTGGAAAAATTACAGCAAAACGGGTTTATCATAAACTTACAAAAAATTAAATCTATTGATTAACTTCTATTTTCTATAATTATAAAATTAATAAAGGATAGTTATGGGAAATTTGATACTGCTGGCAGTCATTGGATACTTTTTTTACTGGATATTTAAAAGTTACTCACAATACACGGCTTACTCACAAAAAGCATTTAAAAACTTCTCAGTTTCAAAAGAATCACTGCAAAAAAGTGATTTAGGTCTTTTTGTAGCACTTGTAGCAAAAGTAGCAAAAGCAGATGGAAAAGTTGATGCATTGGAAGCTCAGCTTATTGGCATAATGTTTGATGATATATCTGCTGTATTTCCAGAACCTCAAAAAACAAAAGATATTTTAAAAGAGATTTTTTCTGAGGAAAAAGACAGATTTGATAACCTAGAAGAGATTGCTCAAACTTTAGGGTCAGCAATCAAGAGGGACAGAGCAAAACAGCAACAGTTTATGGGCTTTTTGATTCAACTTGCATTTATTGACGGGGAAGTTAGTAAAAGTGAAGATGAAGTCCTTATAACAATTGCTCAAAGCTTTGAGTTTGACCCAAATGCGTATCATGCGATTTTCGATCAGTTTGAAAAAATGATAAAAAATATTCATCCAAAAGCAAATATCGGTGATGCTTATAAACTTTTAGGTGTAAGTGAAAATGATGATATGAGCGTGATTAAAAAAGCATACAGAAAACTAATTCGCAAATATCATCCGGATATAATAAAATCTCAAGGAAAAGATGAGGCGTACATGCAAGAAGCAACTGCAAAAACGCAAGAGATAAATCAAGCTTATGAGATGATAAAAGCCCACAAAAAATAGTTCTACATGTCAAAAAAATATTTTATACTCTTTTTACTTTTTATTTATAGTTTGCAAGCAAATGAGATAAACTCTTTACTCTTTAATGGGAACTGTATTACATGTCATAAAGAGACAAAATCCATCTCAGCACCATCTGTAGTAGAATTTAAAAAAGTGTATCTTAGTGCCTTTAGTAAAAAAGAGGATTTTGTCGACTATATGTCGGAGTGGGTACTAAATCCAAAAAAGGAGACTTCACTAATGCGTGATGCAGTTAAAAAATATGGACTTATGCCTCACCTCTGTTTCGACGAAGAGACACTAATAGATATCTCTACTTATATATATGAAACAGATTTTAGTAAAAGGGGTGGCAGATACTGGAGTGAATAGTTAATTTACTTCACCTTTTATAAAATCACTCTCCCAAAAGAAGTCTATCCATGCCACTTATTTTAACGCAAAAGGAAGTAATTCCTTTTACTACGCTAGACGCTGTGTCACTAAAGATAATGCAATGCATTATTAAGGGTGGCTAAAATCTTTTTCCCAAAAAAACTCTATCCACTCTTCTGCCTCATTTATCCAAAAATTTGGCTCAAAAATCGAAGTTTTTTTATAAAATAGTGTTGCGGACTTAAACTCAACATCTTTAAAGTCACTCTCTAAGTACTCCATTATTGCTTTTAATGTATCACCGCTATCTGCTATATCATCAACAACTAAAACTTTTTTTGCACTCTTTAAATCACATTTACCAAAGATACTAATCTGGTCCCGTTTATCCATTTTGTCATATAACTCAGTTCTTATACTTTGAACTTGCCGTATATCCAGTCCCTCTCCCATAACATGTGAAAGCGTAAGCCCACCTCTTGCAATTCCTACAATGGCGTCAAAATCAGAATCCTTGACTAATCTAATCAACTTGTTTGTATCGTTTTTAAAATTATCATAACTGTAATATTTCATGTGTGCATTATACTATTTTAGTTTTAAAAATTAAAAAATGATTTCTAAAAAAGTCGATAGATATTATTTAAGGGCACCTCTAAAAACCCTTGCATCCTCAGAGTCAAAAAGAGGGGTAAAATTGTGCAGAACTTTTTTTGAATAATAGCCATAGCTACGATGATGAAAAATTCTGTGCAAGATTGCTCCTCTTTTTAGCTCCCTATGGGCATTGTAGCAGATATGCTAAGTAAGCAAGGGTTTTTAGAGATGCCCTTAAGATTAAAACTGCTACAATTGTTAGAATTAAATTCAAGGAAATGAAAATGATTAAGACTATTTCACTAATAGCATTAGCTGTATTACTGAGTGTTTCAATTACAGGCTGTAGTAAAGAAGCTGAACCGGATGAAGTAGATTTTCGTTGTAAACAAGAGAATGTATTAGCTCCTAAATGGACTTGTGTTCCAAATGTTGATGATTATTACTCTGGTGTCGGTATAGCACAAAAAAGTGCTGCTGGAATGGCTCATATGAGAAGAGTCGCTGTAGCTAATGGTCGCTCCGACTTAGCTCAACAAATCCAATCTCAAATTAAAGACAAAATAACAATATATAGCGGTACTACTGGTGTTGGCAGAGATGAAACAGTTGATCAGGCTGTAGAAGCTGTAACAAAGCAACTAGCAAAAGTTGACCTGGTTGGCTCAAAAGCTATAGATTCTTGGACTGCTCCATCAGGTGCACTTTATATGCTGGTTACTGTTTCAAAGAACTCTACTAACAAACAGATTCAAGAAAACATTAGAACCAGTTACAAAAATGAGAGGGCTCTGTGGCAGCAATTTAAAGCTAAAAATGCTCTAGAAGGTCTTGAAAAAGATTTTGCTGATCAGTAGTAAAAAGATTCTCTCTTTTGAGAGAATCTCCACAAACAATTTTTAATCCCCTCTAATTTCGATATAATTCCAAATAAACTACAAATTTTTCTTCACTTAGTATAAGGCAACAAATATGAAAAAAATCGCCATTATTGGTCGTCCAAATGTTGGTAAAAGTTCACTTTTTAACAGACTTGTTAAAAAAAGAGATGCAATCACATCTGAACAAGCCGGAACAACACGAGATGTTAAAAGACGACATGTAACTATTATAAATAAAGAAGCTCTTCTTTTAGATACTGGTGGACTTGATAAAGGTTGTGAGCTATTTGATAAGATAAAAGAGATGTCACTAAAAGCAGCCTACCAAGCAGACATAATTTTATATATGGTTGACGGAAAAGGTATCCCTGAAGATGAAGACAAAAAACTTTTTTATGAACTTCAAACTCTAGGAAAAGATGTAGCTCTAGTTGTTAATAAAATAGATAATGACAAGATGAAGGAAAAACTTTGGGACTACTATGAGTTTGGTACAGATGCAATATTTGGTATATCTGTAGCTCATAATAGAAACACTGTTGCACTGCTTGACTGGATAGCAAGTAAAATACCAGAGAGTGACATTATCAAAGAAGAGAGTGAAGAAGATATTGAAGAAGATATACAAATTATCGAACCTGAAATAAGCGATGAAGATTTCTTTGCCGACATAGAAAAAAATGACGAAGAGGATGATGGTTTTACTTACTGGGATGAAGATGAATTGGACGGAATTATTGATAATGATTCTATCTTTGCTCAAAATGACAAAATAAAAGAGTTCGATGAAAATGATATAAACCATATCAAAATCTCTATAATCGGTCGTACTAATGTTGGAAAGAGCTCACTCTTAAATGCTCTACTTGGTGAAGAACGTTCAGTTGTGAGTAGTGTTGCCGGTACAACTATTGACCCTATTGATGAGAGTATTGAGTACAAGGGCAAACAACTTACATTTGTAGATACAGCCGGTTTGAGAAGAAGAGGCAAGATTGTAGGTATTGAAAAGTTTGCTCTTATGAGAACTACCGAGATGCTTGAGAACTCAAATATGGCACTTGTTGTTTTAGATGCGAGTGAGCCATTTTTAGACCTTGATGAAAAGATTGCCGGACTAGTTGACAGCAACAGACTTGCTTGTATCATAGTTTTAAACAAATGGGATATATCTAAAAGAGAAGAGCACGATAAAATAATACAAAGTGTTAGAGATAGATTTAAATTTTTAGCTTATGCTCCAATCATTACTCTATCTGCAAAATCTCATCAAAGAGTT
>DAOVJL010000234.1 GCA_030673275.1 Sulfurimonas sp. | reverse complement strand
GGCGCATTTACAATTAAACCATTTATGCCGACAGTATTTGGAGATGGAAAGATTGCTCAATTTACAACCCACTCATATCCTTCAATTGGCTTTTATCTATTAATTGCTATTGGTTTATTTAGTTTATTATCCTTTTTAGCTAAAGAAAAAGCTCTCAAAGAGATGAATCAGTAAAACATGCTTAGAATTATATTCATTTTTCATATAGCTTTTTTAACTTTGCTAAATGCTAATATACTTCAGGATGCAATAGACAAAGCACCTAGCGGTTCAATACTAAAATTACCAGCTGGCGTCTATAAAGGTAATATTGTTATAAATAAACCTTTAACCATAGTCGGTAAAGAAGATGGCGTTATTATTGACGGTGGGGGAAAAGGAACTGTTATAACAACAGAGGGCTCTTTTATAACTCTCAAAAACCTAAAAATAATAGGAAGCGGAGATAGACACGATAAAATTGATGGTGCCATCTCTATGGGCAATGGTTCACAATGTGAAGTAAGTAACTGTATCATTGAAGATTGTCTGTTTGGAATAGATATGAAGATGATGAGAAATTCAATTATCTCAAATAACAAAATCTCCTCAAAAGATTTAGATTTAGGTCTGCGTGGCGATGGACTTAGAATCTGGTACTCACATGACAACATCATAAAAGGCAACTCTCTAAAAAAATCTCGCGATATGGTTATTTGGTACTCACATGGAAATGAGATTATCGGTAATTCAGGTGAGCATTGCAGATACTCTCTGCATTTTATGTATGCCGGTAAAAATATAGTAAAAGACAATCATTATAAATTTAACAGTGTTGGAATATTTTTTATGTACTCTAAAGACACTATTGCAATCGGAAATACTGTTCAAAGCTCACTCGGTGCTACAGGAATGGGTATAGGGCTTAAAGATGTCTCAAACTTTACTCTAAAAGACAACACTGTTATCTACTGCGCACAAGGTCTGTATATAGACAGATCACCTCTTGAGCCAGGTACTAATAACTGGATAACAGGAAATAAAATTTTATATAATGCAGAAGCTCTACACTTTCACTCTATGAGCGAAAACAACATTATCAAAGACAACATTATAATGGGAAATATTGAAGATGTTGTTAATGACTCCAGAGGTTCTAAAACAAATAAAAATGAGATTGTAGGAAACTACTGGGATAATTATGAGGGATTTGACAGAGATGGAGACAATATTGGTGATACTCCGCACAAAGTGTATCAATATGCAGATCAGCTTTGGATTTACAATCCTGACGTAAAATTCTTTTATGGCTCACCGGTCATCTCAATGTTAAACTTTTTAGCAAAACTGGCTCCTTTCACTAGTCCACTATTTTTACTTGAAGATGAAAAACCAAAAGTTAGGGTTGAAGGTTAATTATGGCAAGTGTACAACTAGACAAGAGAGAGTTTATTAAATATTCTACACTTGGAATGCTAGGACTTGCTCTTGGCGGAGGAATAGTTTTTAGCCCATATCTGTTGGGTGCAGAAAATAGACTTCGTCCCCCTGGCGCGGTTGATGAGAAAAAATTCTTAGCCCTTTGTATAAAATGCGGTCAATGTCTTCAGGTATGTCCTTACCACTCTATAAAATTAGCAGATATGGCAAAAGGAATTGGAGTTGGAACACCTTATATAGATGCAACCGAGCGTGGATGTTATGCATGTAGTGCTGTTCCTTGTGTTTTAGCATGTCCTAGCGGAGCACTTGATCACCACTGTGAAAAACCACAAGATATACATATGGGAATAGCTGTATTAGAGTTTCCTGATACATGTATAGCTATGAGCAACACTCCTTTACCTAAGAGTTATAGTGATAAAATGCATAACTTTACGAACTCTGTAAGAAATGTTACAGAATTAGAAACAGATTTGGTCAAAAAACTAGATGAGTATGAGGGCAAGCAGTGTACACTTTGTGCTGACATGTGCCCTATACCAAATCCAATAGGTGCTATATCTATGGTTAGTGATGCTGGTGGCGGAAAAAGACCGGAGATTTATGATGGCTGTATAGGTTGTGGAGTATGTCAAGAGGTATGCCCTACTTCTACACCATCTATAGTGGTTAAACCAAGAGTAACTTACGATGAATATTACAATAAAGCTTAGGAACTTAAATGAAATTTGATATTAAAAAATTAACAATTATTTTATTTATTGCAGTTTTAGCGGGCTGTAGCAGTGATGAAGACAAAAGCACTAAAAACAGTTCAGCACCGGAAACTGCTACTGCTTCAGGCATAGAAATTTCACAAAATGAGAATGCTTCAGAGATAAAAGTCAAAGAAAAAGAGCATGACAAAATAGATAAACAATACTACTTTGACTATGATATAAAAAGTGCATATAGTCCAAATGCAACACCTGCAAACAAAGATGCTTCTATCCGTACAAAACCAAGAACAGAGGTAGATGCAAATATACATGTAAGAAGTCCATATGAAAAAGTTCGTATTTCACTGCTTGTAAAAGATCTTAGTAAAAAATTTATTGTCAAATGTTCTGCATGTCACAATGATTACGCAAACGGAATTATTGGACCGTCACTTCTTGGCAGGAGTTCTGATTTTATATTTGATAAAATTAAAAAGTTTAAAACTGATCCAAATGCAAATGTTCTTATGACTGATTTGGTAAAAAGAATGGATGATAAAGAGATTAGAGAGTTGGCTGATGAGATTAACCGCTTTAACAAAGAGATAAATGATTTGAGGAATAAATAATGAAGAATATTATAGTCGCTGTATTAACCCTAGTTATCATTGCACTTATGGCATTAACAGCTTCAAAAGGCGGAGCTTACCATGGTGGC
>DAOVJL010000054.1 GCA_030673275.1 Sulfurimonas sp. | reverse complement strand
TTTTCAGACAATTACATATGGAGAAAAGAGGGAGTATCGTAATGTAATTATTAATAACAAGCAAAAATCATTCCTTTTTATATTATTTCACAATTATTCCACGATTTTAGCTTATACTCTTTTCTACTTTAAATAAAAAGGAGACAAAATGGGTATGGGTTCATGTGGGTCTTGCGGATCGACACAACAAATGCAAATGAGAAAAATGGATGGCTCAGGCGGTGGTCAAGGTCAAGGCGGTATGAGAGATATCATGCAGAGTTTATCTACTGAAGATAGAGCAACGATGAAAGAAAGTCTTAGTTCTATGAGTCAAGAAGATAGAATGTCAGCAGTAACTCAAATGAAAGAAGTTGATGCAGCTGTATTAAGTTCAGAAGAATATACTCAAGCACTTCTTGATATATTAAATGCATCTGATACTAATGAAGCGGAAACTGAAGGCTTTTCAGTATATGCTTAGTGATTTTTTGGGTATAATTTTTTATGAAAATTTTATACCTGGAAGATGATGCCAACTTATCAGAAACAGTAGAAGAATTCCTCAGTGATGAGGGCTTTGATATTGTCGCTGTTTATGATGGAGAGGAAGCATTGGAAACTATTTACAAACATAACTTTGATATGCTTTTATTGGACGTAAATGTTCCTCAAATAAATGGTTTTGAACTATTAAAAGAGCTCAGGAGCGCTGGCATCTCAACACCTGCTATTTTCACAACCTCACTCAACAGTATTGATGATTTATCAAATGGGTATAATTCCGGTGCTGATGATTATATAAAAAAGCCTTTCGCTTTAAAAGAGTTGCTATTTCGTATAAAAGCCCTTTTAAAAAGAGAATTTAAAATACAGAGCGAATTAATTAAAATTACAAAAGAAATTGATTTTAATACACATACAAACGAACTTATACATGATGAGAAAACAATTTTATTAAACCCCAAAGAAGTACTACTTTTAAAACTGCTTTTAAAACATAAAAATGAATGCGTTACTTTTGAAAACATATATCAGAGTGTTTGGTCGTACGATGAGACACACAGTGAAATGAGCCTGAGAACTTATATAAAAAACTTACGTAAACATATAGGAAAAGAGAATATCCTTAGCATAAAAAAGGTAGGATATAAACTTGTATAAAAGTGAAAAAAAAACAATTACTTATGTACTTACTCTTTATCTAAGCTCTACCCTACTACTAATTGCCACACTTTTTACCAGTTACTATTTTTACAAGAAAGAACAACTTACCCATGATGAAAAAGAGGTTCTAAAAGAGTATAGTATAGATATTGAAGACAGACTCGCCTCATTACATGAAGATAATAACGAAAGGTATGAATATCCCAGGCTTGATAACTTTAACAGTGCTATTTATGATATAGATAAAAATCTGATTTTTTCAACACTTAATATGCAAATAGACAATATTAATAAAGAGTTCTTTTTTAAAGGTTCTAATTCTTATTACGTGTCTTCTATCAAGCCTTACTATTTAGGTGCTGCTTATACTGTTATTGAAAAAAAGACAGAACCTGTTAATATTTTAAATGATTTAATCACCCTTGCAATAATCGTCATAATTATTACCGTTATAACCTCATTGTTTCTAGTCAAACTCGTTTTAAAACCAATAAGGGACAACTTGCACCTTCTTGACAATTTTATAAAAGATACAACTCATGAATTAAATACTCCTATTACAACAATTCTTGCAAATATTGAGACACTTGACGCGCAAAACTGTAATGAAAAAACTATGAGAAAACTACAAAGAATTAAAGTAGCTTCAGCTACTATTTCCAACTTATATCAAGACTTGGTTTATCTTCTATTGAACCATAAGGTTTCATCTCAGAATGAAGAGTTGAATTTATCTGAAATATTAAACCAAAGAGTACAATATTTTATGCAAATGGCAAATGTAAAAAATGTAAAACTACATGTAGATATAAAAGATGATGTCTATTTAACTGCTGACAGACAAAAAATAGAGCGTTTAATAGATAATATACTATCAAATGCAATTAAATATACAGATAAAAACACTACTATAAATATTACTTTGACACCATCTACTTTATCAATTTCAGATAAAGGCAAAGGGATGAGTGAAGATGAGATAAGTAAGATTTTTGAGAGATACAAAAGGTTTGATAAAATACAGGGTGGCTTTGGAATTGGCTACAGCATAATTAAATCTATTATTGATGAATACAATATAAAAATAGATATACAGTCTCAAATAAACGAAGGGACAAAGGTTACATTAAAATGGTAAAAACAGCGCTGTTAATACTTATCTTGTCAAGCTTTTTAAATGCTTCTTTATTTGAAGAAGAGTGTTTGTATTGTCATACCAATGATTTTAAATTTAATATGATGATGAAAAAGTACACCACTAAATATAGCAGTGAAAAGAGAATAAAAAAAGCAATATTTGAGTATCTTAAAAACCCGACAAAAGACAAATCTGTTCTGCCATTAGGATATATAAACAGATTTGGTATAAAAGATGAAACTTTTTTAGATGATAAAACTTTAAGAGATATGATAGATATATATTATAAACAATTTAATCTAAAATCTAAAATATATTAAATTTTGCTCTTTAATTTTATCTATTCAAAAGATTAGCAGGTTTTCCAAAATAATAGCCTTGATACTCATCCACACCATACTCTTTAAGTAACTCAAAAATATCTTCACTTTCAACATACTCAGCAACAGTTGTAATATTCAACTCCTTAGCAAAGCGGATAATACTTTTAACTAATATTTTTGATTCATCATTTGTTAATATATTTTTTACCAATGAACCGTCTATTTTAAGATAATCAGGTCTAATCCTCAATATATGAGCATAGTTAGCATACCCACTACCAAAATCATCAATAGCAATTTGAACACCTATATCTTTTAACTTCTTAACAACATCTAGCAGTCTGCTAAAATCTTCCACACCCTCTTGTTCTGTAATTTCAACCACAATTCTATCTGGTGAATCAAAATTCTCTATACCTTTCATCAAAGTATCCATTATAGATTTATCAAAAAAATCATTTGGCAAAAAATTTACAGAAATCTTCTCTTCTCTATTTGCAAAGAAAGCTAAGCTTTGCTCTAGCATTTTATTTGCTATTTGAATATATAAAACACTCTTCATTGATATATCCAAAAATTTATCTGGAGTTAAAATAGTTTTTCCACTCTCGCTATATTTAAGTATACGAACCAAAGCTTCATATTTTATAGTTTTACCATTCCTATCAGTTATCGGTTGAAAAAATGGAACAATATTTTTATGATTAAGTGCATATCTAACTGTTTTTTTTACTTCTATGATTGATTGAGAGTGTAGTTTTGTATCAACTTGCTTCGAATATGTTAAGAATGGTAAAGACTTTTCTCTTGCTTTTTTTAATGCCATCTGAGCTTCTGCAAGAGAGTGTTCAAATCCTACAGATACTCCTGAGTATATTTCTACACCTATAATATCCCCATCGATTTTAATTAAAAGCGCATTAATCATTTCTTGCAGTTTTTTAATTGTCTGTGAACATTCATCTACATCAAAATTATCTTCAAGTTTAACCAAAACATACTCATCAGATGAGATCCTATAAGCACTGAAATTATACTCTTGTGAAAACTCTTTGAATGCTTTAGCTACTTCTTCAAGGATTTTATTACCGGTTTTAATACCATAAAGCTCATTTAAAAGGCTAAAATCTTTAATATTACTCAAAATCAATAAATTTGATTTTTTACTATGAAGTAAATCATTTAAAGCTTGTCTATTTTCTAGACCTGTTAAATGATCTGTATACGCCTGTTTTGTAAATTGTCCGAGCACTTTATTAAAACTAAGATGAAGTATAAAACCTATGATTAATGTCATTAATGCCGTCATAGCAAAAATACGATGCATAAACTCCTTATTTTCTTTTAAAATATCAGATATATCATATCCTACAACAAAGTATCCGAACGGTTCATCAAGGTGATTTTTTAGAGAAATATTCATATCAGTTTTATATGTTTCTTTATCTTTCTCATGCTTATGGTAAAAATGTGTTTTTATATTATCATCTCCAGCTACCAAAATATATTTATGATCTTCTGGTTTTACAACTTTTTCTAACATAACACCGACCAATGACTTATCTATAGCAATTCCCATCTCTACTTTAAATATTGAATTTAATTCTTTTATAAATTTTGCTGGAGAAATTCCAAGTTCAACATTACCGACATATTTATTCTTGTAAAAAATTGGTTTTGTAATGCGATATGTTACTTTTAATTTTCCAACTTCAAAACCGCTAAATGAACGCTGAAAAGTATTTGTATCTATAATTAATTTTCTTTTTTTATTCAGTGTGTCACCAAAAAACTCTCTTTTATGCGCACGATATAGTGTTATTCCCTCAGGGGAGCGAAAAGTAAGGATATCTATTGATCTTCCAACAAGCCGTAAACGCTCATACAGTGGCTTAACAATAGAGTCTATTGCCTTGTAATTTTTGTCTGAAATTGCTTTTGACAAACCATCTTTTGAAATAATTTTTGTTAATTTATACTCTGAGATTTTTCTTTCTTCTTCTAAATTCAACATAAAAAGCTTATGTGTGCTCTCAGATATTCCTTTGAACTGTTCATTGACCGAGTTTCTTTGTTGATACTCTAGAAATTTATAACCAACTCCCCACGATACTAATACCAGAAAGGAAATAATCAATAGCGTATTACGCTTTATCTGTACAGGAAGAGTGTTCATAATGTTATTGTATCTTATTTGTCTCTGATTTCAAACATTTGTTTCACAATAATAAATTAATTTATTACTCTAAAACAATTTGAAACAAAAAGTAGCACTTTTTAATTCAAAATATATTTAAACTTTTGTATCCAACCAAGCTTTTTTCTTATAAATACGCCAATAGATTATCCCTTTTATGAGGGTTTCTATATTCATTATCATAAAAATAGTAATAATTCCATATCCCATTTTATATGCTATATATGAAGGAATTACTCTAAAAATCCAAAGTGAGAATACATTGACTTTAAGTGTGGTTTTGGTAGCCCCTGCACCTCGAAGTGCCCCTGAGTATACGAACATAATTGCCAAAGGAATTTGAGCTAATCCTACAAGTATAAGATAATAAGAAGCTACAGCTATAGTTGGAGCATCTGTCGTGAAAAAGCCGACTAGGAACTCTGGAAAGAGTATAAGAACAACTCCTACACTTCCCATAAACATATATGCGATGCGACCACTAATCACACCCATATTATAAGCTCTGTTTTTATTGTTTGCACCTAAATTTTGTCCAACAAGTGCCATGGCAGCAATAGCAAAACCAAAACCTGGCATAAAAGCGATTCCCTCTATACGAAGTCCTACTTGATAACCAGCTAGTTCTGCAGTTCCATAGGCTGTTATGATTGATAAAAAAACTAAAAATGACATACTCGAGATTCCACGATCAAGCGCTGCACTCCACCCAACATTCCAAACTCTTTTTATATCTTTCATTCTAATAATCGGGATGATATTCAGCTTAGCATGCGGTTTTTTTATAAGTATAAAGTAAGCTGCAACATTGAAACAATATGCCATGACCGTGGCATAAGCCGCACCCTCTATGCCCATAGCTTCAAAACCGAAATGTCCAAAGATTAGAACATAGTTTAAAAAAGCATTTATACCTGCAGAGACAAGCTTTATATATAGTGAGCTTTTAGTATCTCCAGCAGCGGAAAGAGCATTATAAAGTAGATTATCTATAAATATAACAACTATACCAAGTGAGAGTATTTGAAAATAGAGTGAACCCTGCTTTACAACTTCAGGCTGGGCACCCATAAGAGTATAGATAGACTCGCTCCCCATATATCCGCCGATAGTCACAAAAACAGAAAGAACTATTGCAAAAATCCCAAGTGAGTAAAGAAGTGCAGAAGCTCGTCTTTTTCGTCCCTGCCCAATAAACCTGGATATAAGTGCATTTCCTCCGACAACATAAAGTGTCATTAAAACATTTATAACCATCATAAACTGCATACTCATACCAACAGCCGCCAAGGCTGAAACACTAATCATACCAACCATCAGCATATCTATAATAATTTGAAGTATATCCACGAGATGTTTAAGTGCAGCAGGAAGAGCAATAGAAAAAACTCTTTTAGTATCATTTGAGATTAGTCTTGTAAAAATTGTGACACCTTTAATATTTTATAAGTGGTATAGTATCCAAAGGATATTTAATAAGTGTAGTTTTGATACAATACGCAGTAGTTATATACTAAGGATTATAGTGAGAAAATTATCAATAAAATTTAAAAACATTGCTTTAGTAAAAGAGATTGAATCTCCTGAAAATCCAGGTGGCTTAGAAAAAAGAGTAGCCTTAACACCTGATGATGTCGGACAACTGACAGATGCAGGCATTAAAGTATTTGTGGAGTATGGCGCAGGTTTAGGAGTTGGCTTTGAAGATTCTGAGTATCTAAAAAATGGTGCTTTAATGCAAAACGACCATGAGATATATGTAAATAAAGATATGATTATTAAATTCAAGGGCCCGTCTTTAGACTCAATCTCACAGATGAAAAAGGGTTGTACTCTCTTTTGTATGGCACACTTTCACTCCTTTCCTGATCGTGCAAAAATGCTTGAAGATTCAGAGATAAATGTTATAGCAATGGAAGAGATAGTAGAGTCTCCAAAAGTTCAGACGGATGAGCAGATACTGGCAAGAGCTGCTATGGCTGAGGCATTAAAAAGTTTTATTGAAGATGGAAGCATTAGCGATATGAAAATATTTGTAATTGGTCGCAATGAAAGACTAGCAGGTGCGGTTAGGAGAGCAGGAAACCGTAATCCATCTTCACTTAATATGCTTCACACAGATGTTACATTTGAAGAGTTAAAAGAGAAAGGCAGTGATACTCTTTACTTTTATGATAGTGAAAGTTTTGATGATAAAAATAATATTATTGAAAAATTAAAGGATACTAGTTCACATCTTTTTGATCTTTATGAATTTGAGATGGCAAATGGTAAAGAAGCGATCACTAATTATATAGACACTCATGCACCCTTTGAGTTTGGCTTAAGAAGAATTCAGTGTCTTCACGAAACAGGACAAGCCGGTGCCAGATATGGGATTAAACTGCTCAAAGAGAACAAACCTGACTTAGATATCCGCAAAGCAAAAGTTGTAGTGTTAGGTTATGGCAATGTAGCTAGAGGTGCGATGCACGAA
>DAOVJL010000106.1 GCA_030673275.1 Sulfurimonas sp. | reverse complement strand
TCTATAGTTGCGGTGCTATTATTCTCATTAGATTTTCTATGATTCTTTTGAATGCAGGGACCTCTTTTATACCACTTGATGAATTGGATAACAATTTTTTCATCCACGTCTCAATATCTTCTATAACTTTTGATGAGTAAACAAAGGTAGCTACCTCATAGTTTAAAAATAAACTTCTATTGTCAAGATTTACACTCCCTAGCATTGTACTGGAGTGATCAAATAGTATAGCTTTTGCGTGCAGCATAGCACCATTGTATAGACAAATTTCAACACCAGCCTCTTCCAGTTCCCTCATGTAAGAAGCTCTTGCTAAATTAATTATAAGATGATTTGCCTCTTTTGGAGTAATTAGTTTTACATCTAAACCTTTATTTTTGGCGATTATCAGTGCCTGAACTATAGAGTTGTCAGGTACAAAATATGGTGTTACAATCCAGATACGCTCTTTAGCGCTGTAAATTGCACACAAAAGAGCTTCATAGAGAGCATCTTTACTCATATCCGGTCCTGATGGTACAACTTGAACTAAAGTCTCTCCATTATCATCAGAGGTGTTATTATACGTAAAAGTCAACTCCTCCTCTGAAGCATAAAACCAATCAGATGCAAAAATCTCAAAATATAGTTCTGCTGATGCCCCTTCAGTTAAAAAAAGTATATCTTCCCATCTTGATTTATCAGCTTCTTCACCAAAATAATTACTTGATATATTCATACCACCGCTTAGAACTTTTTTATTGTCAAAAATGAATATTTTTCTATGGTTTCTAAGGTTTATATAGTTTCTAAACGGCATACGAAAGATAGGCATAAAAAACTCTACTTTAGCACCTGCATCTCTCAAATCTTTTAATCTGTTTTGAAAAAGATATAACTCTATGGAACCTAGTGAATCGATGAGTATTTTAATCTCAACACCATCTTTTGCTTTTTTGGTTAGTGCTTCTATTATCTTTTTTGTAACATGGTCATAGTTAAAAATATATGTACTTATGTATATTGATGTTTTGGTACTCTCTATACAGCTCATAAACTCCTTATATGCTGATACAGAGTCTGTAAACAGTTCAAAGTTTTCATTTTTTGTTGCATCGGCGATGCCATAACTTCTTAAAACATCATTTAAGGGATTTGATTGAGGGTAAGAGTGCGTATGCTTTTTTAACTTGATATGCTCTTTTTTATATCTGTTTTTACGTTTTCTAAAACCAAAAATAAGATACAGGACAACAGCAACATACGGAATTAGTATCATCGATAAAAGCCATGCCATTATATTCGCAGGTGAGCGTCTTTTGTAAAGCATATGGACAAGGACTAAGATCACCAGAAGCTCACCAGAAATAATCAGGCTATGGTAAAAAATTATATTAGCTGTATCTGTACCCATTATTTTTCCCTTATATAAATTATATCATCTTTGTTAAACTTTTGCTTTGGAATTTTACTAAGTTGGCGATATGAAATATTTATGATAAAACTACAGTATAATTACGAAAAAAAATTATAAGGTTATTAATGTCAACATATATTTTTGGTCATACAAATCCTGATTCAGACTCAATTATTGGAGCTATCTCTCTCGCATATCTTAAAAATCAACTAGGAGAAGATTGTATACCTACTCGACAAGGTAATATATCTGCTGAAACTCAGTTTATTTTAGATAAATTTAGAGCAGATGTGCCTGAACTTAAAACTTCTGTTGCAGGAGAGAATGTTTATCTTGTTGATTTTTCAGATAAAGCTCAAGCTCCAAAAGATATTATGCAAGCTACAATATTAGGAATAGTAGATCACCATAAGCTTGGTGATTTAACTACAGATACACCTTTAGAGTGTTGGATACGTCCTATTGGATGCACAAATACTATTATAAAAGAGATGTATGATTACCATAATATAGAAATCCCTAAAAATATTGCAGGTATGATGTTATGTGCTATTTTAAGTGATACTGTAATCTTTAAGTCTCCTACATGTACAAAAATTGATACAAAAGTTGTTAAAGAGTTGGCTAAAATAGCAGAGATAGAGGATTATAAAGCACTTGGTATGGAGATGTTTATAGTGAAATCTGCGGTTGCGGGGGCAACAGCCCGTGAGCTAACTACTCGTGATTATAAAGAGTTTGAAATGGGAAGCTCAAAGTTAGGTGTTGGACAGCTTGAAGTAGTTGATTTAAGTGTATTTGATAATATTAAAAATGACCTATTTGAAGATATGAAGAAATTAAAAGAGGAGGGTGGTTTGCACTCTGTACTCATACTTTTAACAGATATTATGAAAGAGGGTTCGCAGCTTCTTGTTGTTAGTGATGATGAGAGTAAAATAGAGAGTGCTTTTGAATGTAAACTTGAAAATTCTCAAATATGGCTTGATGGAGTTTTAAGTCGTAAAAAGCAGATTATACCTTTCCTTCAACCACAGTTTTAATATAATATCTACATGACATGTAGATATTATTGGATAATAAATTGATTAAAATAGACCTCTTCAATTTCAGTGTCAGAGAGCTGCTCATTTAAAGTATCTTTAAGTGCTTTTCTCATTTTTTTACTATTTGCTGTAGCTACAGAGTTCCCGAGCATAGTATTAATAGCAGCATCTCTTAAAATAACACTTTTCTTTAAAATCTCTTTTTTGCTTTTATCACCATTATTAAACCAAGACTCATCTCCATCTATTGATTTATATTTTAGTGATATATTTGCTATTAGTTTTCTATCTCTGGCAATATTGAAAGTAAAATCTCCTAAGTTGGCTATATCATTTGTAACAGTAACTTTCATTCCGGATGAACTAATAAATCTTGTCTTCATATCTCTGCCTGATTTACTGTCTTGCTTGTTATATTTTGCAATTTTTCCAAAATCTGAATTTTTGATTCCTAAAATAAGAAGAAGAATAACTATTAGTGAAGTTACGCCAAGAACGGCTTTTTTTAGTATTTCTTTTCTATTTAGTTTCATAAAGATATCTCTTAATTTTATTTGTTGGTGTTTTAACAAAATGTTCTTTTTGCTCCGTAAACTTTAATATTTTAGAAAACGATGATAATTCTGAGTTAACATCAAGTCTCATATCTTCTAAAAAATTATCTATATTTGTTACATTGTTTATATTACAGGTCTCATAATCTAAAGAAACCATAGCTATAAGTTTACCATCTTTTTGCATAACCATAGAATCTAAAACGGCTCCATGCTTATTTATAACAGATTCTATTTGTTCAGGGTATATATTTTCACCGTTAGAACCTATTATAACATTTTTGTTTCTTCCACTTATAAACAGGAAGCCATCTTCATCTATATAGCCTAAGTCTCCCGTTAATAACCATCCATCTTCCATTACCTCATCTGTTGTTTTTTTGTCTTTATAATAGCCCATCATTATACTTGGGGATTTTGCACAAATTTCACCTATGTCAGTTTGAGGATTTTTATTTTTTATTTTTAACTCAACTCCAGCCATAGCAGTGCCGGTAGATTTTATTTTTGGTTTTTCACCAAGAACTGAACCGGCAATCAAAGGAGCAGATTCAGTCAATCCGTAACCAACAATATATGGAAAATTTGCTTCTATTAAAAACTCTTCCACAAAAGGAGATAAGGGAGCTCCGCCAATTGCAAAAAATCTTATTTTGCCGCCAAATGCTTTAATTATTTTTTTACCGGCAATTATATTTAATATTTTTCTCGTAAATGGGTTTTTATATAAATTTCTTCGTATAATAGAGTTATCAATTATTTGAAAAACTCTTTTTTTATAAATTTTTTCTATGATAAGAGGAACAGTCAGCATCATAGTCGGTCTTACAATTTTAAATGCTTTAAGTAGAACTGATATTGTTGGTGTTTTATCTACATAATAAATACTGCAACCATGAAGTATGGGAACAATTAAACCAACGGTACACTCAAAGACATGTGCTAATGGCAAGATAGATAAAAACGTATCAGATGGTAAGATTTTTGCTTTTGAGTATGAAGATAGAGCATTGGTTACTAGATTTTTATGAGAGAGCATTACACCCTTTGAGTTCCCTGTAGTACCTGATGTATATATTATAGCTGCCATATCATCTTCGTTAGGTTCTGTCTTTTGTTTAATATCAGAAGTAGTATTTTTATTGTTCGGCTTGTTTACTATTTCAAGATTATCAAGTCTTATGACAAGTTCTATATTTGATTTATTATACTCATCTATTGTTTTTAAGTGCTTGTCTGAAACAAAGGCAGCTTTAGCTTCTGAGTGTTCTAAAATCCTGTGTATATCTGATGGATTGAAATCTGCTAGAACAGGTACAATTACCGCTCCAAAGTATGTGGTGGCAAAATAAGCAACAGCCCAGTTTGGCATATTTTCGCTAAGAAGAACTACTTTATCGCCTTTTGATATTCCATTGGTTGTAAGAAGCTCTACTATTTGTTGTATTTCTTGCATAAACTCACCATAGCTTATGGCCTCTTGCCCAACAACAGCACTGAATGGTTGATTTGTATATAGTTTTACGGAACGGTTTAGCAGACTTGGAAGTGTAAAATTTTCTAAATTATTATAGGGGTATTGCATATATAATCTCTAATTTCATATTCATTTAGTATTATTATACATATAAAATATAAACCATCACATTAAAAACATTTAAATTGTTTAAAAAGGTTAAAATTTGAGCAGAAGACATAAAGAGCAACCTTCACACTCTTCTAGAAAAAGAGATACTGTAACATTTACTACTAAAGACTTTCTTCCTACTACAAAAGAGGATATGGATGCGCTTGGCTGGGATCAGTGTGATATTATTCTGGTAAGTGGAGACGCATATATAGATAGTCCTTATATTGGTATCGCAACTGTTGGTCGTATACTAGAGCGACTTGGTTATAAAGTTGGAATGATTGGTCAGCCTGATATTAAAAGTGCCGATGATATCAAAAGACTTGGAGAGCCTAGACTCTACTGGGGAGTTAGTGGCGGCAGCGTAGATAGTATGGTAAGTAATTATACAGCTACTAAAAAGTTTAGAAATACTGATGATTATACACCTGGTGGAAAAAATGATAAGCGTCCAGACAGAGCTTTAAATGCTTACTGTAACCTTATCCGCCAGCATTTTAAAAATACTGTCCCTCTAGTCCTTGGTGGTATTGAAGCATCTCTAAGACGTGTAACACACTATGATTATTGGCAAAATAAACTAAAAAAACCTGTTATCTTTGATGCCAAAGGAGATATCCTTATTTACGGTATGGGAGAGATAGCACTGGAGCAAATGACAAAAGCTTTAGATGAAGGTAGAGACTGGCGAGATAT
>DAOVJL010000123.1 GCA_030673275.1 Sulfurimonas sp. | reverse complement strand
GTCTAATTTAGGGGATTATCGGATGTTTTTGGATTGGTTTAGATTATGAATTGGTGGAGACGTCCGGAATCGAACCGGAGTCCAAAACCACGCTACTCCCAACGTCT
This sequence comes from Sulfurimonas sp., assembly GCA_030673275.1. Taxonomy (GTDB): domain Bacteria; phylum Campylobacterota; class Campylobacteria; order Campylobacterales; family Sulfurimonadaceae; genus Sulfurimonas. The sequence goes on along the minus strand of DAOVJL010000123.1, from coordinate 4,776 downwards.
ACATGCTTAGAGAAGTTGTTAAAGTTTAATCTTGCTTCACACTACTTGCAAAGCTACACAAGACGAGCCTCAAGTTTTCTTCTGGAGCACGAGACACTGCCCAGATATATCTACATAGGTGTGATACTTCGAGTCCTACTTATCTAGAGTCCATAGGTGAAGCAGCCCGCCTCCTGAGGAGGGGTTAAAAACTTATGCTACTGCGTAAGCTGGGCGATAATCTGTATTGTTTGCGTTTAAGCAAGTTGAGCCGCGTAACGGAAGTGCTCAGTCCGACATGCAGTTAGAAGCTACTTGATCCTGTCGAAGCCAAGTCGTCCCCATATATATTTGATAACAAATAATATAAAATTATATCAAAGTTTGTGTTTATAATGTGTTTAAAATAAGAAGAATATATATTAATAGGTATAATGTTTTCATGGCTATAAGACCAGTATCTGTAATGAAAAGAAATTTGTATTATATATGTGTCTTAAAATAGCGATATTAAAAAGGAAGCATAATGAAATCTTTTAACTTCATGAGTTTACTTGTTTTCTTATTTCCTTTGTTGTTTTTAGCAACAGGCTGCGCAGATAAGATGCCTGAGATAAGAAAACATAAGATATCAGAGTATACAAATATTGGTTTGGCGATACAAGAACACAATATCTCCGTTCAAAACAATATTTATACTGGTGTTGTTATGGGTGCCGGTCAAACCATAGGGGAATGTATTAAGGGTACACCAAGTGCTGGAGCTGGCCATCCATTAGCATTGATAATCATGCCAATTTTTTGTCCGATATGGGGGTTGACAGTTGGTTCGGTCAGCGGTGCAATAGCATCGAGTAAACTTAAAAAAATCAAAGAGAAGAAGGGCTCTATACAGTCAAGAATTGATACCTGGAATGTTGCCAAAAAATTGAGTGATGTTGCTGTTGAGTATATGAATGAGCATGCCATTAATACGATGGTTGTAAATAGTGTTTCTGCAATGGAGAATGATTATAGAGTATTGGCTTTAAGAGGCATTAATACGGTATTGGAGCTGGATAATATTGCAATTTCGTTTGAACAGGTTGGTGTTGATAATATACCTGTTATGATGATACTAGAAGCCGAGAGTAGACTTGTTGATACCAAAGATGGAAAAATTCTCTCTAAATCTAAGTGGAAAATGTTTTCTAACTTTCATAGGTATAAATCATGGGTGAACAATGATTTTAAGCTTTTGCAGAGAGAATACGACGGTTTAGTAGGGATGCTTATTGGTGCGATTGTTGACGAGCATCTATTACTTTACTATCCAACGCTTCCTAAAGAGACGGAATTTTTAAAAGTAAAAAGGCATGTTCCATATCATGTCCTAAGTCCGTATGAACCTGAACTAGACTTCACTGGCTGGGGCAAGGCGGGAGGAGCACTTCGTATTCCCTTTGCACTACCAAAACAGGGAAGTGGATTAAAAGATACCTGGAATGTTGTTGTAGAACTTAAAGAGGAAAAACCATTTTTTAAATGGGAACTATTTCCTTTGACACATGACACTGTTGATAAAACATTATTTAGTGATATTGTCTATGATTTTGAGATATATAAATACAAAGATTCGCTAGTATATACCAGAAAAGGTCTAAAAGAGAACCGGCATCAGCTTGAAGAGCCTCTTGAAAAAGATGTTACATATTTATGGACTGTACGTGCAAGATTTAAATATAATGGAAAACCTCGTGTTACAGAGTGGGGATGCTTTCATAAAACATACTTTATAGAGAAAGGTGTAAGTCATAGAGAATTACCAACATATCCGATGTTTTATATATATTATCCGTTTATGATAGAAGAAGATTAATATTTAAAATTTTTTTGTAGAAGTTAGTGGTGGCCAATCTCGGAATCGAACCAAGGACACACTGATTTTCAGTCAGTTGCTCTACCGACTGAGCTAATTGGCCACGGTAAATTTTAGTAAGGTATTTAAAAGGTGGTGGCCAATCTCGGAATCGAACCAAGGACACACTGATTTTCAGTCAGTTGCTCTACCGACTGAGCTAATTGGCCATCTTTTAAAGAGCGAGATTATAGCTCACAGGGACTGAAACCTAGCTTATATTTTGTACAGCTTCTTTAAACTCATCGCCTCTTTGTGCGTACGAGCTAAATTCATCAAGACTTGAAGCAGCAGGAGAGAGAAGGGCTACTTCAGAACCTGTTAAATTTTTGTCTATTTTGTCTATCGCATCTGCCAAGTTTTGGCATAGTTCAAACTCTATGTTGTACTCTTTTGCCAACTCTGACAGCTTTTCTTTGTTTGAACCAATATTATATATCTTAACACTGCAATTTTTTAGGTATTCAAATAGTTCTGATAAATCAACACCCTTATCATCGCCACCTAAAATCAGATGTACATGTAGCTTTTTATATCTTTGTAATGCAGCAATAGTAGCATCGATATTTGTAGCCTTTGTATCATTTACCCATAGACGATTTTTGCTGTCTCTTAGCTCCTCTTGTCTATGTGGGTCAAGTACAAAAGAGTTTATCTTTTCATAATCAACTCTGTCAAAAAGTATCTTATCAACTGCCATTGCTAAAAGTGCATCCATAAGAAATGCACCTTTAAAGTTTACCTTCTGAGTATCTATTTCAAAATATGAAGCTAAATCGTTTTCATCTTTATAGCTTATGACATGTGCAGAAGTTTTCACATCTTTATAATTATGAGGAACTATTGCAATTTCTCCCTCTTTCATATTAGTCATGGGTTTTAGTTTAGCTTTTACATACTCATCCATATCTCCATGCCAAGAGAGATGATCTGGGTTTATAGGCAGTAAAACATATATATTTGGTACTGCTAAATTTGTGTAGTGTGTAGTAAAAGAGCTGGTCTCCAGTATCCACATGTCAGCATCTTGACTTAAATCCCCAAGAGGAGTTCCGATGTTTCCACCAGCCTCACTTCCTTTGTCTTTTAAAAGATGTTGCATCATCTGTGTTGTTGTAGTTTTACCGTTAGTACCGCTTATCCAGATGCTTAGTGGAGAATTTTTAGCAAAACAGTCATACTCGCTTATAAGATTTTTTGCTTGAAGGATAAGAGGATTTGATGGTGGTATACCAGGAGAAGGAATCTCTAAATCAGAGTATTTTGGATTAAATTCAGATGAAGGCTTTACTCTGAAACCATTATCATCTCTAAAAGGTTTTGAAACCTTGTCATCATAAAAAATAGCATTAGGGAAAAGCTTTGTTAATGCTTTTGTAGTTTTTCCATATCCAAAAAGAGAAACTCTTTGCATTAACGAATCTTTAGAGAGATTAGAGCGATTATATTAGATAAAATAGCGATTATCCAAAATCTAACAATAATTTTATTTTCCGCCCACTGTTTCATTTCAAAATGGTGATGAATCGGTGCCATCAAAAAGACTCTCTTTTTTCTTAGCTTATAACTTCCAACCTGAAGTATTACAGATAGAGTTTCTATGACAAAGATAGAACCAATTAAGATAAGTAATATTTCACTTTTAGAGATTATTGCAAGATAGCCTAAAAAAGCTCCAATAGTAAGTGAGCCACTATCACCCATAAAGACTTCGGCAGGATGACAGTTATACCATAGGAAACCTGTTAATGCTCCAATCAAAGCACTAGATACTATGGCTACTTCTCCTATATTGATATTGGGCATAAGCAGGTAAGAGCTTATTGTTGTATTACCTGTAATATATATGATAATACTAAATGATGTAAGAGCTACAATGGAAGGAACAGTTGCAAGTCCATCAAGACCGTCAGTCAAGTTAACAGCATTTGAAGTTGCTATCATTACAATTACCCATAAAGCAATAGCGTATATACCCATGTCAAAAATAGGATTTTTAACAAATGGCATATAAAGATCAGTGCTAAAATCTGCAAAAAAGTATAAAAAAGATGTAATTATAAGTGCAGAAACAACTTGAAAAATAAGTTTTGTTCTTGCTTTAAGTCCTGCAAGGTTTTCATTTTTTCTAATTTTAGCAAAATCATCTTGAAAGCCAATTATTGCAAATAGTCCAAGTGTGAGTATTGAGCCAAGAGCATAAATATTTGTAAATTTAATGCTGATTAGTGATGCCAAGATAGTAGCACCAATAAAAACAATTCCACCCATAGTAGGTGTCTTTGATTTTTCTTTATGTCTCTCCGGTGCCAGTTCATTAATGGGTTGAACACTTGAAGTGCGTTGAGCCCATCTTATAAATACGGGCATTAAATATAATGTAAAGAACAGAGCCAAAAAGAATGAGATACCAGCTCTTATGGTGATATATCCAAGTATGTTTATGTCTAATATTTCTGATAACCAGTAAAGCAAAGTAATGAATCCTTATAGAATAGAAATGACATTATAGTATAATTGCGTAGAACTTTAGTTATTAAGGAAAGAAATTGGCAAAAAAAGCTGTTTTAATAATAACAGATGGTATTGGATATTGTTCAAAAACCGAACATAATGCATTCTATAACGCGAAAAAGCCAACATATGACAAATTATTTAGTGATACTCCTCACTCTTTAATAGATACATTTGGGCTTAGTGTAGGACTTCCAGAAGGTCAAATGGGCAACTCTGAAGTTGGGCATATGGGTATAGGAAGCGGAAGAGTTTTATATCAAGATTTGGTGAAAATATCTTTAGCATTAAATGAAAATAGTATGAAAGATAATAAAGAGTTGAAAAATCTTTTAAATGCTTCAGATAGATTACATTTAATCGGACTTATGAGTGATGGTGGTGTT
>DAOVJL010000233.1 GCA_030673275.1 Sulfurimonas sp. | reverse complement strand
ATAATTTTTTTTACTACTTCTATTCCGTGAAGCTCTTTTAGTGCACCAATTTGATTATTATGAAGAAACATCAGCATAGCTTCTCCCTCTAATGAGTCAATATCATATAAAAGGGATTCTCTGTTTGGCAGTCTTGTATGCGCATCCATACTTTCAACACTAAGGGCAAATTCATCCATAGACGATAGTTTTTGTAGTGATTGAAGGATTTTATTTTTTTCACTTTCATTACTGTTTATATATAGATTTTTTAATTTATCTAAGCACCCATCCAACTTTAACAAGCCACTTCTCCACATATAATAAAATTTTATACTTACTTTATCATATATAACTTAAAAGTAATTTGTATTTTTATTATTAATTACAAAATGGATATAATTTTACATGCTACTTTATATACACATCCCATTTTGCGACTCCAAATGTTCATACTGTGCTTTTAACTCCTATGTAGACAAGTTTCATCTAAAAGAGGAATATATGAAAGCCCTGTTGATTCAGCTAGATTTCGAACTTGCAAGATTTAAAACACAAAATAAAGAGATAGAGTCTGTTTTCATAGGCGGAGGAACACCGTCTACTGTCGAGCCAAAACTTTATAGGCCTATCTTTGACAAATTGAAACCCTATTTGGAAGATGAGATTGAAATAACAAGTGAAGCCAACCCAAACAGTGCTACTCACAAATGGCTGGAGGGGATGTATCAGCTTGGTGTAAATCGTATAAGTTTTGGGGTACAAAGTTTTGACAAAGATAAACTAAAACTTCTTAATCGTGCACACACTAAAGAGCAGGCAAGAGAGGCAATTTTAGATGCAAAAGAGATTGGTTTTAAAAATATATCATTAGACTTAATATATGCCACTTTAGGTGATACAAAAGAGCTTTTAGAAAAAGATATCAAAACTGCCTTTTCTCTACCTATAAATCATCTAAGTGCTTACGCACTAACAATTGAAGAGGGAACTCCGTTTGAGTCAAAACCACACATGTCAAAAGAGACTCTGGAACTTACTTCATGGCTTTTTGATACTATTTCTAAACATGATTTTAAGCAGTATGAGATAAGTAATTTTGGATCATATAGAAGCAGGCATAACCTTGGTTACTGGGAGTATAAAGATTATATTGGCTTAGGAAGCGGTGCTGTCGGAAAACTTAATTTTGAGAGATTTTATCCAACTGGCACTGTTGAAGATTATGTAAAAAATCCTCTTAATATAAAAACCGAAACTTTGAGTGATGAAGATAAAAAAATAGAGCAAATATTTTTAGGTCTTCGTTCTTGCACTGGAATAAAAAAAGGTATTTTAAATAAAGATGAGTTAAAAAAAGCCGAGCTTTTAGTCGATGAAAAAAAACTTATTTACAAAGATGATACTTTTTATAACTTGGACTATCTTTTAGCAGATGAGATTGCGCTGTTTATATCATAGTTTAATTATTCTTTAGATAAAATCTATTTTTAATTATAAATATTATAAGAGGATATTTTATGTTTGGTATGGGTTTTACCGAGATAATGATTATTGCCGTTATCGCCATTTTATTTCTTGGTCCGGATAAACTTCCAAGTGCAATGGTAGAAATAGCAAAGTTTTTTAGAAGTGCTAAAAATACTCTTGGCACAATGAAAGAATCTCTAGAAGAAGAACTAAATGTTAAAGATATAAAAGAGGAAGCTCTTGCATATAAAAAAGAGTTACTTAATGCAGGAGACCAGCTTAAAAGTGCAGCAGATGTTAAGAAAATGGCTGCAAAACTAACTTCTCTTGAAGATGATACATTTGAAGATGACGGCTTTTTTGATGAGCCTAAAAAAGTCATTAAGGATGAAAACTTACCAAAAGAGAGTGAACCTCAAGAAGTAACTCTTAAAAAGAAAAAGAAGAAAAAATCAGAAGAAGACAATACAGATGTTTGATGATATAAAACCACACTTAGTTGAACTCAGAAAAAGACTGGGGATTTCAGTTGGTAGCCTTGTTGTTATGTTTTTTGTAATGTTTTACTTTCATGAACCGATTTTAGAGTGGATGGTTGAGCCTCTAAATACTGCTCTTATAGAAGTTGGTAAAAAATCTGTTCATGCTGCTGATGGAATGGTTACAACAAGTCAAGTTGGCGGGGCATTTTTCGTAGCTCTGAAGGTTTCATTTTTTGCTGCCATTGTAGGTGCTCTACCTATTATACTTGCTCAAATTTGGATGTTTATTGCTCCTGCTCTTTATGCAAATGAAAAGAAGATGATTATTCCTTTCATATTTGGCGGAACTACAATGTTCGCTCTTGGTGTCCTCTTTGCCTACTACATTGTAACCCCCTTTGGTTTTGATTTTCTCATAACATTTGGTAGTTTCAAGTTTACTCCTCTGATTAATATAGAAGATTATGTCGGCTTTTTTACAAAGATTATGTTTGGATTTGGTATAGCTTTTGAGTTGCCTATTTTTGCATACTTCTTAGCACTACTAGGAATGATAGATGATAGGATGATGAGAAGTTTTTTCAAGTATGCAGTTATTATTATTTTCGTAGCTGCAGCACTTTTAACTCCTCCAGATGTTTTAACTCAACTGCTTATGGCCGGACCGCTTATTATACTTTATGGATTCTCTATCATTATTGTTAGATTTGTAAATCCAGCACCTCCACTAGAGGAAGACGATGAGGACGAAGAAGAAGTAGACTTACTTGATGAGCTTAAAGAGATAAACAAAAACAGTGAACAATAAAGAACTTTTAACCTCCAGCTATGACTTCACACTTCCAGACGAGCTCATAGCTACTCATCCGGCAAGCCCCAGAGACAGCGCAAAATTATTAGTTTATGACCGCAATACAGATGAAATAACACATGCACTGTTTTCAGATTTTGAAAAATTCATCCCTAAAAACTGTGCT
>DAOVJL010000244.1 GCA_030673275.1 Sulfurimonas sp. | reverse complement strand
TGATGAGTAGACTCTCTCACAGTCCTCTAGTTGCTCATAAGCTAACTCGATGATAGCCAAAGCTTCTTTCATACTCTCGGTTTCAATTACTGTTCCCATAGGTGTTAATTGGTATGCTACTCCAGACTTGTCTATAGCGTCTATAACTTTACTTACTTGTTTAGATACAGAAGTACCTTCTCTACCGTCTGGTGACGTTGGGAACATGCTGAATTCTAATAATACACTCATTTTATTTCCTTTATTTCTTATGTAACTGTACTAAAAAGTCAGTATTTTATCGCTCTCAACTACCCAATTAGGTAATATCTGCATTGTTAAAGAGATGTTTTTATCAAAATTAATTTAAAATGGGTCCTCAGCCATTATTATAAAACCTAAGCCTGTTTTTAGTGAGTATCCGGCTCTCAACCATGCTTTTAGTCCACCTTTGAGGTATACAGCATTTTTATATCCCATATCAACTAGTGTTTTGCTGGCTAATACGCTTCTTGGTCCATTACGACAAAATGATACAATTTTTATATTTTTATCTTCAAACATTACAGGTATTTCAAACTCTATTTGACCGCGAGTTACTTCATACTTATCTAGTGTGGGTATAGTCCCTTCAGGTCTTTGGTCAATCTCTCTAATATCAAGTACAATTACTTCCTCTTCATCTTCAAGCATCTCATAAAGTTGTTTCGCTGTTACATAGTTTACTTCTGCCTTAGCTTCAGCTATCAATCTCTCTTTTTGTGTAAAATCTACAGAAAATGCCATTGTAGGAAGTAGTGATATAAGTATTAATGTGTTTATAAATTTTATTTTCATTGTAATATCCTTTTATCTTTATAGATTAAAACATATTGACTACGCCGTAATCAAGTAGTGTTTCATACTGCTCATCCGTTAAAAGAGCTTTAACTTTTACTATACAATTTAGATGTGCTTTAGTTAACTCTGTTCGTAATTTTGCTATTTCATCTACTTTATCATAAAACACTTCAGCTTTTACACTGTTATGTTTTAGAGCCAATTCACTAACAATATCAAGTTCAAGTTTTTTAACTTTTAAGGCAATCTTTGCCATCTTTGGCATAACTGTTTTTTTAATGTTTAACAGAGCATCAATCTGCTTTTGAGAAAGTTCCAGATCTGAAGAGTTTGGATTGTATAGTGACAAGCCAACTAGAAAAGGCAGGCTTTTTGGTATTAGTAAATAATCTTTTGGAAAATTGTCTTTAACTGTAAATGGTCCGGCAGCACCTGCCATCTTTTCCATTTTTACAACATCTGCTATTGGAGGCGGTAAGTTTGGTTTTGCTATAGAGTTGCTGGTAAGAAGCAAAGACGCTGAGATAAAAAGAATTGTTTTTTTGAATGAATGCATATAGTAGCCTTATGATTTATGTATATATTTAAGATTGGTATTATACATTTGTATATTCAATACCAACTTAATATATTTAACTTAATGATTAAATAAAACTTAAAACAAGCAACTAATCAGGAAAGAATAAGACGGTTAAAAGTTAAATCGGATAAAATTTGTCTGATTTAAAAATACTAGAGCGTAACGCGTTCTTACCAAAGGAAAACAAGATGAAAAAAATCATTTTATTAATCGCATTAACATTAGGTGCTTTACAAGCAGACAACGTAGTAGCATATGATACTAGAGATACTGCAGAGCCACAGGTACAAAAACCTAACTACCCTAACAACGATATTCACTTCGTTAGATAAGTTTTATGGAACTACTGAAATGTAGTTCCACCGTCAACAACAATAGTTTGCCCCGTTAACCAAGAAGATTCATTCCCACACAAGAAAAGACAAGCACCAGTTAAATCAGTAGCTTCACCCATACGAGAAAGTGGAGAACGTTTAACAACTTCACCTTTTACCTCTTCATAATTTGGAAATGCTTTTAGAGCATCAGTATCGATTGGACCACCGCTTACTGCATTAACACGAATATTTTTTTCACCAAGCTCGTGCGCTGCATATTTTACCATCGTCTCGACAGCAGCTTTATTTGTACCATGACCAGAGTAGTTTGGAGTATAAACAAGGTTACCGGTTGAGCTCATAGAGATAATAGAACCACCACCAGTTGCCTCCATTCTTTTTGCTGCTTCTTGAGCACCAACAACAAATGCTGCAACAGTTGCAGTATATATATTTGTTAAACCTTTTGGTTTAAGTCTCATAAACGGAGCAAATCCGCCAACAACAGCACGACCGGAGATAATAGCGTTAGAAATAAAGTAATCAAGTCTGTCAAAGTCTTCATCAAACTCTTTATATACATCTTTGTAAGTTAGTGGTTCCATGATATCTAGTCTGTAAGCTCTACATTTAACACCGTATTTAGCTTCAATATCAGCAATAATCTCGTTTGCAGTATCAGCGCTTGAAGCGTAAGTAAATGCTACATCACAACCTTCTCGTGCGAAAGCATAAACCATTGCTTTACCGATTCCGCGAGTTCCGCCACTTATAAATAGAGTTTTTCCTTGCATATTATTATAGTCCTTTAATTTCATAATTATTCATAACTTCTTCGATTTTTTTCATATTTTCAACACTTGGAGCAACCAAAGGAAGACGATACTCTAAAGTATCAATAAGACCTGCTATATACATAGCTGCTTTGATTGGTACAGGATTAGATTCACAAAACATTACTGAGTTTAGAGGAT
>DAOVJL010000002.1 GCA_030673275.1 Sulfurimonas sp. | reverse complement strand
TCACCCTCTGCATATCCAAGGTATATTGCCCCTATACCAACTTCACCAATGGCTACAAGGGTATCTTCATCTTTTGTTTTATTCCAAATGCGAAGTGAGTCAAAGATAGAATCATTTTCGTCAATCCAACCATTAGCATCATTATCATATCTCTTTAAATCTATAAATCCATTGCCATTTTGTGTACCAAACAGTTCATAGCCATCATCAATACAGCCATTATTATTTTTATCGAGTGCTAAAAAGCCGCTTCCTTGTTTAAGCATAGAAATCTGATCACTCTCCCCATCCATATCTATATCAAAATCAAATGTTTGAGTGTCAAGATTTGGCAACTCTCCATTAAAACTTAGAATCAATGGGTCATAAAAAATTGTTTTGTCAATGCTGTTAGTTTGAGTAAATGAAGATGAAAAAGAAAGATTTATATCTAAGTATATTTTCTGATTAGCTGTTTGAATACATCCGCTCATACTTACATCCAAAGACTCTGATCTTGTATACTCTTTTGTAATACTTAAAGTTCTTGTTGCAAACTCAGGCTGATCTTGTGGAGAAAATTCTCTTTTATTAAAATCTTTAGGCAAACACCTACATGTCGCAGGTTGTAATCTTGAGAGCAGTTCATTTACTAGCTCATACTGAAGCCTTTTTACAAACTCAAGTTCATCCTTTACGGACTCAATTGTTTCGCTTTTTTTAGAGTTTTGGGCATGTAGCTCATCAATAAAACTCATACTAACACTAGTAGTCTCAAGATGTTTTGCCTGCAAATCTAATGCATAATTTTCTATCCTCATAATTGATCCTTTTTAATTTGGTAAGAGATTACTAGCATTTAATATTCCTACATGCAGAAAATATTTATGATATACTTGAAAATGATTAGTATTTCAGCAGATAAAAAATTCAGTATCATATTGCCAAATACAAACAAAGCTTTAGCAGAAGTTTTAAAAAATGCCTCACCTAAAGAGTTGGAACTTATTACTACAGGTAAAGATTTAAAATCAATTATGAACTCACTTCTAAAGGAGAGTTCACAAAACTCTGGCGCTGATAAAATGCTGCTGGAACTTGTGAAAAACAATCCTACTCTAAAAGAGCTGGGAAGCGTCAATGAAAATATAAAAAATCTGCTTAGCAATCTAAAATCAGATAAAAATTTAGAGCCAACCCTTAAACTTATTCAAAAATTTCTACCGGATATAAAAGAGCTAAAAAATACAAATATAAAATCTACTATTGAAAATTCAGGTGTGTTTTTAGAGTCAAAACTAAAAAATGTGCAAAATCCTCAGATTAAACTAAAAAACCTTTTAAATGAGCTGTCAACACTCCTGACAAAGAGTAAACTTCCTACTGCAAAGGTCTTAGCAACTCAGGTAAAAGAACTTCTATCTTCTGAGTCTCTTAAAGAGCTTTCAAACAACAAAGTGACACATATCAAAGAGAACCATAAAGTGCTGGAGAGTATAGCTAAAAGAGTGCAAAACATTGTAGATAAATTTACAACTGAACTAAAAAGAGCAAATCCTATAACTACAAAAGAGTTCGAAGCAAAATTAACTAAACTTGAGCATATACTTCAACCAAAAAACTTGGAAAAAGAGAACTTTACACTGCTTATGCTTCAAGACTCGCTGAAGCAGGTTACTCAAACTTTACAAACCAGTTTTACGAAAGAGTCAAAAGGTTTTTTAGATGCTTTAAATAAAATCTTTCAATCCCTTAAATCTATCAAGCAAAGCCAACTTCCGCCAAAAGCAGTGCTTGAACAAATAGTAGTGGATAAAAAAATTCCTACTGAGATAAAAAATATTATTGAAAATATAAAGAGTTCCATACAAAATTCAGACTCACTTTTTTCTAAACCTGTAAAAGCAATAGTGAATGAATTAACACTACTAAAGAGTCCACATAAACTCTCTAACGAGCAGAGTATAAAGGAGCTTTTATCAAATGATTTAAAAGCTGTACTTCATAAAACCAGTGATGAGATGTCAAAATCTACAATACCTTCTCATGTTGAAGCAGCAAAGCAGATGGATAAGCTCTCACTTCAGATAGACTACTATCAGCTTGTTTCACATTTATCAAACTCATCATCGCTATATATACCCTTTAATTGGGAAGATATGCAAGAGGGAAACATCACTATAAAAAAAGCTCAAAACGATAAATTTTACTGTGATATTGATCTGAAACTAAAAGAGTATGGAGAGTTAAAACTAAGACTTATTATTTATGAAAAAAATCAACTTAACATACATATAAATTCTGATAATGACGAGTTTAAAACTATTATAAAAGAAAATATTCCCTCTCTTCGTAAAGCTTTGATAGATATACAGATAACTCCAAGAGAAATACGATTTTTTAATACCAAAAACAGTACCATAACTTACGATAACGATATAAGAGATTTAGGTATGGGCTTCGAGGTAAAAGTATGAAAAAAGCTGCCGCATTAAGATATGATTCATCAAAAGAATCAGCACCTCGTCTCTTAGCAAAAGGACAAGGTCAAAGTGCCGAAAATATTATCAAAATTGCCGAACTTCATAATCTTCCAATTAAAAAAGATGAAGACCTAATTGAACTGTTATCAAAAGTGGAGATAGATAAGGAAGTTCCTGAAGCACTCTACAAAGCCGTAGCAGAAATTTTCAGCTTTATATATAAAGTTACAAATAAGCAAAAATAGTATAGTATTGTTTAATAAATATTTTATACAGGAGCATTAAAATGAGATTAAAAAGTTTAGCATTGCTTATTGGGCTCGGTTTACTTATAAGCCCGCTGTCTGCAAAAAAAGACAGAGACGGATATAGTGATGATGAAGATTCTAGGTCATATAAACAAGAGAGAAACTATGATAGAGATAGAGATGGAGACAGAAAATATAACAGAGACAAAAAACAAAAATATAAATCTCTAAATAAGGGTATGCAAAAGAAACTTGAAAGAACTGGTCAGCTACCTCCTGGCTGGCAGAAGAAACTCATTAAGGGACATACTTTAGATAGAGAAGTATATAGACATGGAAGAGTAGTTGAAGGTCTTAATGTAAGAGGTGAAGTAACTATAGAAGTAGATAACAGACTGATTAGACTTCATCAAGCTACAATGGAGATAATTGACGTATTTAACAGCACTAAAAAAAGAGATTAACTTCATATAAAAAGGTACGGGTATTGCTCTGAGATTGCCATAAGTAAATAAATTTATGTTTATGGAATGCTCAGATACAATGAAAAAGACTACTAAAACTCTTGTTATATTGATTTTACTTTTAGGCATTACCGGATGCAGCACTAAAGAGGATTACTCTTTTGTTAAATCAATCTTTCAAACAGATGGTGCTTCTGCTGTGAACGCACATGTAGATACACTTAGAGAAGAACTGCTCAAATATAAAATTAAACTAAATAAACGAAATCCAAATTACTATTCAAAAAAAACAAGTAAAACTATAACAAATGAAATAAAAAACAGTACTGATAATTTAACTCTCAAACTGCTAAAAAACAAAACAAATGCCACATATAAAGATTATTTAAATATAGCATTTAGTCCCAAGCATGTAACAAATAGAAATGATTACCTGATAGTGGGAATATACAAGCTATTCTACTGGGCATATGCTATTGAGAGAAGTCATACTATAACAACTATGCAGTATGATACTAAAAAGCTACAAAAAGCGAATAAGATGATGCAGATAATTCAGTACAAAATTCAAACAGCAAAAGATATAGATAGCAATTATCTCTTTATTACATGGCAGAGACCATGGCAGATTGAAGTACTGAAGAAAATAAATGGCAATAAAAAGATAGATTTAGACAAATATACTAAAAAACAACTGCTCTACCACTCAAATATGAATTTTCAAGTTATAAGCTCAGGTATGATTTTTACACTTCAAGATACACTTAAATTTTTAGGTGCTGAAGTTACTAATTTAAGCAAGTCGACTATAAAAAGTATTTTAATATTTTTATAATTATTTTAAAAAATATGGCTTAAACTTCTAGTTTATAACCAATTCCTTTCACATTTACAATTAATTTTTTAGAAGTTTTTGCTCTAATTCTTCTTATAAATGTTCTAAGTCTTTCATCACTGACCTCATTACCCCACAGATTCTCTTTAATTGTTTTATCATCTATTATTGTGTTCATATTTTCAAGCAACAGAGATAAAAATTTAATCTCATTTTTTGTAAGTGCAACAAATCTATCATTTTTATATAGTGCATTTGTAGTTTTATTAAATACAAACCCTTCACTTAACTCTATATGCTTATTGCCTAGTTTAGGGGCTAAGGTATTGATATAATCTAAAAGCTCATCTGGATCAAACGGTTTTAAAAAATACTTTGTAACACCAACATCTATAGCACCAAAGAGCTTCTCTTTTTCACTAAAAGCACTAAGTATAATAATAGGTATATCTGAATTGATTTGTTTTAGCTCTTTTGCCATATCAAGACCGGAAAGTCTCGGCATATTAATATCTGTAATAACTATATCAGGTTTGATCTTAATAAAGAGTTCCCTACCCTCAACACCGTCACATGCAACTATAAAGCTGTGAAAGTTATCGCCAATAGCATCTTTTAAAAGTCTTGCTATATTCTCTTCATCTTCAACAAGAAGAACTTTAAGCTCTTTTAATATTTTATTTTTCATGGCTATCCAATGGTATTTTTATAATAAAATTTGTCATACCTTTTTTACTTTTTACATCCATAAATCCACTTAAACCTTGCTCACAAATCATTTTAGACATAAATAAACCCAAACCTGTACCTTGACTTTTATGCTTTGTGGTAAAGTATGGTTCAAAAATTCTCTCAAGGTTCTCTTTTGATATTCCCCCTGCATTATCCTGCAACTCAATCAGTGCAAAACCATCCTCTTTTTTAGTACTTATACTTATCTCTCTTATTAAAATACTATTGCTTACAAAAGCATCTTTAGAGTTATTGATTAGATTTATAATTACTTGCGTTAGTTCATTTGCAACACCCAAAACCTCAACATCTCTAAAGTCAGTCTTTATTGTTATCATCTCATCTTTAATCATATTATCCAAAAGAGTTATAGATTCTTTAATACTGTCGCTAACATTAAAATAATATTTCTCTTTTTGTGGAGTAAAAAAATTAGTAAAATCATCTATGGTTTCTGACATGTTTTTAATAATATTTTTACTCTCATCATAAAACTTGGCAACATCATCTATTTTATCATTTTGTACAGCTTTTTTTATACTAAACATAGCCAAGCTAAGCTCTGTGAGAGGTTGTCTCCACTGATGTGCTATATTTGCAAGCATCTGTCCAAGACTTGCATGTCTTGATTGCCAAAACATTACACGCTGTTTCTCTTCATTCTTTGATATCTCTTCTTGCACACGTTGCTCTAGAGTTCTATTTAACTCCTTTAACTCTCTTGTTTGCTCTTCAACTCTTTTTTCAAGATTTTTATTTAACTCTTCATACTCTTTCTCTTTTTTTAGCAGTTTTTGTTTTAAAATTACTTCTTTGGTTACATCATATCTAATAGCAATAAATTCAACTATATTGCCATCTTTATCTAATATAGGTATTACAGTGGTGTTTACATAAAAAGTAGAACCGTCTTTTGCCAGATTTTGAACAGTATCTTTATATATCTCTTTATTTGTTATTGTGTCCCATAGAAGTTTAAACTTTTCATCTTTGACATCAGGATGCCTGACAATGTTATGATTTTGCCCTATAAGTTCACTTTTTGAATAGCCGCTTATATTACAAAACTCATCATTTACAAAAGTGATTATTCCATCAACATCTGTTTTAGAGATTATATTACTTTTTTCAATAGCTTCTTTATACTGTTTTAACACTATGACATTCTACTATTCATAAATTCTTGCATCTCCTCTGAGGGCATAGGCTTAGCATAGTAATAACCTTGAATATTATTACATCCCTCTTTAAGCAAAAACTCTTTTTGAGCCTCTGTTTCTACTCCCTCTGCAATAAGCTCAAGCTTAAGGCTATATGTCATTGCTATAATTGCTCTTACTATAGCCTTAGCATCTTCATCATTTGAAATATCATCAATAAATGATTTATCAATCTTTAATTTATTTATTGGAAGTTTTTTCAGATAAGATAACGATGAATAACCTGTTCCAAAATCATCTATTGAAATTTTTATAGCTAAAGCACTTATCTTTTCCAGTTTATCTATTGCCTCTTTAGGTTTTTTCATAATATCACTCTCAGTTAGTTCTAATTCTACATGTTGAGAATCTAAAGAGAACTTCATAATGCAATCATTTAATTTTTTTATATAATTTTTTTGTTCTAGATGTTTAATGGCAAGATTTAGTGAAAGTACGCCAGGGTTATAACCCTCTTTGTACCATTTGCCAAATTGCTTCATTGCCATATTCATTACAAGATTATCAATCTCAGCTATCATCCCTGTTTCTTCTGCTAAGGGTATAAACTTAAAAGGCGGTATTAAACCAAGTTCTGGATTATCCCATCTGACTAATGCTTCCATTCCAATAAGTCTATCATTGCTAGCATCTATTTGTGGCTGATAAAAAACAACAAACTCCTCATTTTTAATAGCTTTTCGAATGCCAGCTTCCATAATTACTCTATCTAAAACTAACTTTGTCATCTCATTTGAGTAAAATTGAAAATTATTTCTACCCTCTTCTTTACCTCTATACATTGCACTATCAGCATTCTTGATAAGAGTATAAGAATCTGTAGCATCTTTAGGATAAATACTGATACCTATACTGCACGAGATATAAAACGTGTGGCTATTTATTATAAAAGGCTCTGATAATACCTTTAAAATCTTTTGTGCCAGTCTTGATGTTCCTTGAATATAATGAAAATCTTCTAAAATAACAGTAAATTCATCGGCCCCCAAACGAGAAAGTGTGTCATTACTGCGAATGACCTTTTTAAGTCTTGAAGTTACTGCAATTAAAATTTTATCTCCTGCATCATGACCTAAAGAATCATTTACAACCTTAAAATTATCTAGATCAATGAAATATAGAGCTAATATCGTACTGTTTCGTTGTGCTTTTTGAATCCCCTGTTCCAGTCTATCATTAAACAAAACCCTATTTGGCAGGCCTGTTAACAAATCAGAATTTGTTTGATAATCAAGAGTATTTTTTTGTTCTACTATTGTATTTTGAGCTTTTTTTTGTGCTAAAGAGTGTTCTTCAGCTCTATTTTTTTCTATAATTATTTGCTTGAAATTATTTGCATAACGCCTACCGGAAGTTCCAAAATAATATATGGATAATACTAAAAGTATTGCTCCTACTTGATATACATCACCATTTTGCATAATAATCCAAAGTAATGTGACTCCAAACATACTAAAAATATATGCACTGTATATACTAAAAATTTCGCCAATTGTAAGAATAGATCCAGCAGCTAAGCCAACAATAACAGTAATGATTAAAAAGTGATACTCTGTAGGTAAACTTTGTATGAAAAATGGCATAAATCCAAATGCTAATCCACTTAAAAACATCAATCTTCTATAACGAACAAGCCAAACATGTAAATCATTGAAATTATCAATCGTATCTTTGATTTTTTTATATCTAAAAGTAATATATACACGAGTCAGTAAAATAATATAATGAGAGAGAACACCAAAAAGAACCACGGATAGTGGTATTTTAGAATCTATAAAGAGTATTGCCAATAATGAAACAACAACAAAATGTCCTGTTGTTCCTATTATCGCATTTTGATATATACGATCTATTGCTTCTTTGGTGACTTGTTGTTCAATTGTTAAATTCATATTTCATCTTTTGAGTTTATTTTAACTCACTCCAGTTATTTCCAATATTCATACTTGCTTTTAGCGGGACATTTAGAGTAATAACATCCTCCATTAGTCCCTTAAACCTCTCTCCTAAAACTTCCGCTTCATCTTCATATACTTCAAATATCAACTCATCATGAATCTGTAAAAGCATCTTCGCATTAAGTCTCTCATCCTCAATGATTTTATGAATATTATTCATAGATAATTTTATAAGATCAGCTGCAGTTCCTTGAAAAAGGCTATTTACAGACTCTCTCTCATACGCAGCTTTGAACATTGGTGTTGCATTTTCATAATCAAAATATCTACGACGGCCCAAAATAGTCTCTACATAGCCAAACTCCTTAGAATCATCTACAATAGATCGGAAATAGGCTCTAACTGTTGTAAAGCTCTCAAAATATTTCTCTATTATTTCCTTAGCCTCTTTTGTTGTTATACCAAGAGTATCTGATAGCTTTTTAGGTCCCATTCCGTAAAGAAGTCCAAAGTTAACAGTTTTGGCTACAGCTCTTTTTGCAGCTGCTTCTTCTTCCCCAAACAGAGCAATGGCAGTCTGCATGTGGATATCTTTATCATGTATAAAAGCATCAACCAGTACTTTATCTTGTGAAAAATGAGCAAGAAGCCTAAGCTCTATTTGAGAGTAATCTATACCAATTAGTTTTTTGCCTTTTGGTGCGACAAAAGCCTCTCTAATCTTAGCACCAAGCTTAGTTCTTGTAGGAATATTTTGCAAGTTTGGATTTTTAGAACTTAATCGCCCTGTTGCTGTCCCTGTTTGAATAAAAGAGGTGTGCACTCTAGAGTTGGGATTCTCTCTACTAAGCTTTAGCAGTGGCTCTATATAGGTTGAAAACAGCTTATACACAGCACGATATTCTAAAAGAGAGGGGATAATTTCATGAGCATCTTTAAGTGAACTCAGTACTTGTTCATTTGTAGAATAACCGGTCTTGGTTTTTTTGCCGACCGGAAGTCCCAGATGCTCAAAAAGTATAACACCTAGCTGTTGAGTAGAGTTAATATTGAACTCACTGCCGGCTAAGCTATAGATACGCTTAGTTAAATTACTTAAAGTCTCTTTTACTTCAACTAAAAAATTCTCTAAAAATGCGCTATTGACTTCTATACCCTCTTTTTCCATCTTTAAAAGAGTTTTTATAAAAGGAAATTCTACGTCTCGTGCTTCATCTATAAGATGTGCAGCGCTCTGAAGCTTTAACTTCTCTAAAAACAAATAATAAAGTTTAAGAGTTATAAAAGCATCTTCAGCCGCATATTTGCAGGCATCTTCGAGTTCAACACCTGCAAAAGTTTCCCCTTTTTTAACTGTATCTTTAAAAGCAACCATACTATGGTTTAAAAGTGCATCAGAGAGTTTATCAAGCGATAGTGCACTCTCTGGATTTATTAGCCAAGCGAGTATCATAGAGTCAGCATATACCTCTAAAGAATCATCTTCTAAAAATCTGCTAATAAAATGCAAATCAAACTTGATGTTATGTCCAACTACACGAGAGTTAAATATCTTTCTTATTGCTCGCGCAGCATCTTCCCTGCTTACTTGATCGGGAACACCTAAATAAAAATGTGCAAATGGCACATAATAAGCCTCTGTATCATTAAAAGAAAAACTAAATCCTACTAAAGAATCTTTTTCATAATCAAGACCGGTAGTCTCCGTATCAAACGCCACAATAGTATCTTTACTCAAAGTATTCAACACTCTGTTTAACTCTTTTACTTCCGTTATTAGTGTTGCTTTAAAATCCAGTTTTTTTGTTTTTTGTATTTCAACTTCAACTTTTTTAATGGCTTCTTGCTTTGTCTCGTGGCTAACCATATTCTTAGCATGTAGATGTCTTAAAATATGATTTTGTTCATATTTTACAAGTTCATCATAAATATTTAAAAACGGATGATCAACATCCATTGTATACTCTTGGAAATCAAAATTGTCAAATACATCATGTTTGAGAGTTACAAGCTGTTTTGACATGTAAGCATCATCTTTTGATTCTATTAGTTTTTTTTGATTTGCACCTTTTATATTCTCTATATTTTCATAAATACTTTCAAGAGAACCATACTCTTTTAAAAGTTTTTCAGCTCCAACCTTGCCAATTCCCCTTACTCCGGGAACATTATCGGCCGAATCACCAAGTATTGACTGATAATCAATAAACTGCGCAGGAGTAACACCGTATTTAAGAAAACAGGCATCTTCATCCATTGTTTTTCTTTTTATTGCATCAATAACAACAATCTTACCGTCATCTATAAGCTGATAAAGGTCTTTATCGTGAGATACGACTCTAACGTTGTGGCCCTTCTCTCTTGCTAGGTGCGCTACTGTAGCTATCATATCATCAGCTTCAAACCCTGTCATCCCAAGAGTTTTATAACCCATCTTATCTATCCACTCTATAGCAATTGGCAGTTGCATTGTAAGCTCTGGAGGAGGAGGTTTACGATGTGATTTATAGTTGGGGTCTATCTCGTTTCTAAAAGTAGGTCCCTTGGTATCAATAGCAAATATCAAATAATCACTGTCATGCTGTTTTTGAAGAGTAGCAATAAAGTTTGTAAAACCTGTTAAAAGACCTGTAGGAAAGCCATCTTTATTTTTTAAGTGTTGCGGAAGTGCATAAAAACTGCGAAAGAAAAAACCAAAAGTATCAATTATTGTAACTGTTTTACTCATCTCTACTAAGATTCCGATACTTCAGTAATTATATTTCTAAGAAGTTCACAATCATAACCAGCGTCTTTTGCTTTTTTTAATCCAAAATTAACAGCCATCTCACTTAGAGGTCCATTTACAGGTAGAAGTGTTTTTACAATATTTAAAGCATTACAAAATTCTCTAAGTTCCTCCGGAGCAGCAGACGGATTATCAGAGTATTTAATCATCTCTATAAACTCTTTGTCAAATCCCCAATGCTTAAAAATCAAAGCAGTTACTTCACCACATGTGACACCGGCGTAAGCTTTTTCAACCATTGCCAAATTATTTGAGTTTTCTACCTCACTGGCAAAACTTGTAACTTCATCAGATTGAATAACACTGCTTGCAATAAGTATCTTTCCCACCTCTTGTAAGAATGAGGCCAGGTACAATCTATCTGCTTTTGCTCTATCTATTTCTTTGTACCACCTTAACATAAAACCTGCTTGCAGTGCTGAAATATGTGCAAACCTTTCTGATGTAATACCATAAGGTTCCATATCTACATTAAGAAGCTTTCTTATTGAGTTTCCAATAGCTATTGAGCGGGTCATACTCATTCCAAAAAGACCCACTGCCTGAGAAGCATTTTTTATCTCTCTTCCAAACCCATACATAGGTGAATTAGCAGTTTTAATGAGGTTAGCAACAATCATAGGGTCATTTTCAATAACTTTTGACATATCATTTATTGTAGAATCATCATCAAAATAAATCCTGTTTATTTCTATAATAGTTGTTGATAGAGGGGGGAGTGCTTTAATACTGTCAATAATAGAACTTTTCAAACTAATAACCTTGTTTTTTTATCTATTATAGCGGTTTAAATTTAAAAGTTATTTATTATGACACTCCGTTAAAGTTTTTGACTCTCTAGATATATAATCATACCCATTATAAATTGTATATGTACCATAAAGAATAACAGCAAAAGAGGATAGGCTCATCATCATATTTCTAAAACTGGTTGCATTTGAGAGTGATGCTAAAAAACCAAGAGAAAACATGGCAGGAATTGTACTAAGTCCGAAAATAGCCATAACTAAAGCGCCATAAAACGGGCTTGCCGTACTCGCTGCTGTTATTGCAAAAAAGTACACAAATCCACATGGCAAGAGTCCATTCAACATACCAAGAATAAAAAAACTAAGATTTGATTTAGAGTTTAACACCTTTTTAAATGCACTTTTGTATACAGATGAAGATGAAAAAGAGTGTTCAATCAGAGTTAGAAATTTTACCTTTCCCATTAAAGAGAGCCCTGCAAGAATCATGGCAATACCGGCAACTATAAGCAAAGTTCCGTTAGCATTATTGCTAAAAGTAACAACCCCGCCCAATGCACCAAATATTGCGCCAAGTATTGAATATGTAAAGACTCTGCCTAGTGAATATATCAGATGTGCTGCTGATTGGGAGACTTTGGAGCTTTGTGGCTCAATTTTAATAGTTGAATATGCTAAAACTATTCCACCGCACATCCCAATACAATGACCAAAAGAGCCTAAAAAAGCAATACTAATTATAGTTATTATATTTACTGTTTCCATACTGTATGATTAATTTCCTAAAAGCTGTTTTTTTATGCTTGGATTATTTAGAGTTTCTCCTCTTAACATTCTTAAACGCATTGTATCAAAATCTACGTATAAATCTTTCTTATTTTCATAAGCTCCAAATCCATTACCCATTGCTGTTGTATCTCTCAGTGAATAGTATGCTTTACGCGCTTTTATATATCTCTTTGTATCTCTGCTCATTACCCATATAACAGCACTCTCTTTAAACTCTTTGTCCTCAAGCCACTTTACCAGTCCGCCATGGTCATGAAAAAACCAACTCTTTCCGCTCTTTATAATTACTTGAGACAGATCAGTTAAATCATTTATAGTCATTCCACAGTCACTGTCTTGAAACTTTCCAACTTCCATCTCTATTGGTATCTGATTTAGATTTCCCTCCTGCACAACAATCATTTTTTTTGTTGATGCGAGAGACAAAAATAGTGTTACAATTATTGCAACTAAACTAACTATTATTAAAAAAGGTAGAATTTTTCTTATCATTATTAAAAACTCCATATTATTTGAAAAATCAAACTTACTGCAAAATTAACTTTGTATAAACAGATTTTGATTTAAATAAAAACTATGTATATCACTATTCTATACTAATTTTGTTACATTAGTGTTAGTATTATCTTCTTTTTTTACCCTTGCCTAAATCATCATAAATCAAAAACTTGGCTAAATCATCTTTTATCTCTAAATTCAATCCATCCCATATCTTTTGTTTTCTAGCATACCTTGGCAAGTCCTCTGTTTTACTCTTTTTTATATCTCTTATTAGGTAGTGATAGCGAACTATATCTTTTGTATATTGACTAATAAAAATCCAATTTTTTATTATCTGATAACTTCTCTCTTCATGGTCTGTAAAACTATACTCGCCAAACTCTATATCTTCATCATCTTTTTTATAAGCAGTAAATGGCTTACCAATATCATGCAAAAGCGAAGCAGCTAATAACCTAAATTCACCTGCTTTTAAAACATAGTATATAACACGAAGAGTATGAAAAAATACACCATGCTGATGCCACTTGTTTTGCACAAAAAAAAGTGAGTTTAAAAAAGCAAAAGAAAAAAAACTGTTATTTATCATATGTTTTCCTTAGCCATTGGATGACAAACTTCAACCGTCTCCTTGAGATCTTGCTTTTGTATGTGTGTATAAATCTGTGTAGTTAAGAGCGAAGCATGACCTAAAAGCTCCTGAACAACTCGCAGGTCTGCTCCGCCTGTAATAAGTGATGTTGCATAAGAGTGGCGAAGAACATGCGGAGATACTCCCAAATACTTTTGAGTTATTTTATATGCAGATATACGACTCAAACTTTCACCCTTATAATTACACCAAACAAACTTATTTTCTTTACTCAACTCATTTAAGTATGTATCAACAGCTTCTTTAGCAACTGATGCTATTGGGACTATACGCTCTTTCTCACCTTTGGCATGTCTTATATGGAGCCAATCACCCTCTATATCTTCTCTAGCTAGTGCTAAACACTCACTTATTCTAGCTCCTGTTGCATATAAAAATAGTATTAAAGCATAGTCGCGAAGCCCTAATATTGTGCTTCTATCAATTAATTGAAGTGAATTTTGTATCTCTTTATATGACAGAAATTTAGGAAGGAGTTTCGGAATTTTTGCAAATTTCAGTTTTGTTTTTTCTTCTAAAAATTGACTTTTATAACAAAAATCAAAAAAAGCATTAACCGATGAGAGTTTTCTATTTAAAGTTCTTTTATTTTTATAACTGCTCAAAGCATTTAAAAGAGCTTTTGAATCTAGTTTAATAAGAGGTTTTTGAAGTGTTTCTTCCAGAGTGTTTAAATCACTCTGATACGCTTGAATACTTTTTTTACTAAGCGCTCTTATAACAGTAATATACTCTATAAAAGCCTCTAGCTCTTTTGACATAGCAGAAACCTCCCAGGACGCACTACTTTACTGAGATGTATTCATCACCTACATAGAAAATTTTATCAGAGATAAACACATATCCATCATCAACATTTACATCATAAATACTATGCTTTGAAAAATCTTTTGATATTTCAATAATATAACCCTCTTTTTCTAAGGCATATAATTTATCATTACTGACTATCATTCCCAAAAAGTGAGCGAAAGGAAATTTTAGTTTTGCATTTTGTTGAAGTTCTGATGTTAAAGAGATAATTTCACCCTGTTTTGTTGCTATAAAAACATTTTTATCATCACTTGCAACACTTCTAATATCGTAGCTAACCCTGATCTCTTGCTCAGCTAAAGAGAGTAATTTATGTCCTGTAGCAGTAATAATCTTATTATTAACCAAGTTAAAATAAATAATATTATTAAAATAGTCTTCACTACTAACAATAATAGTTCTTAGTTTCTTTTTTATTTTTGAATTAATAACAACAATCTTTCCATCAAGTGTTGAAAAGATAACAATATCATCTCTAAAGTATGGTTTTACTATTTTAGCATTTATAACTATAGGTGCATCACCCTGCTCTTTTAAAAGTAGTGTTTTATTTGCTATTGAGTATAAAGCCATCTCATTATTTGTAAAAAGAACTGCTAATACATCATCTTTAACACCTGCAGTTGCAACTGTTCTCTTAAGCTCAAATTTTTCTACTTTTGTGCCATCTTGAGCAGAATGAAGTGTTAAGCTTCCATCAATACTTGCACTGATTACCCAACCGTTACTGTATCCTAAAAGTTTATTACTCTCAGGGATTTTTATATCTAAAACTTTATCCAGTGCCAGTACTTTTTGATCTTCAACTAGTGCAGCATCAGGTGAAATGTTTTTGATCAACACTTCACTATTTCCAGAATGCTCCCAATTATCAACAACATTAGTGGGTTTAAATACTTCTTTTGAACTACATGCAGTAAAAATAGTAGCACTTAATGTTATTAAAAATAAAAATAAAAATTTCAAAATATTACTTAATGCCGTAGTGAAGAAGAGTTTTCACTAATTTATTTAGAGAAGAGTCTTGTGAAACTTTTAAAAGTTTATTATGCGCTTCTTCTATTTTATTTACCTCTAGTAACATAACTGCACTCTGAACTAAAGCTAAATCTCTATATATTGCATCCTGCGCAGAAGCATATTCCTCTAGTGAACCGGCATCTGTAGCTAATTCATAATTTGCCAAATCATCAATAATTAATGTCTTTGAATTTTTCATATTTTTGATTGATTCTAAATCTTTATTCGCTACTGCTTGTGAAAATATCCAAACATTATATAGTTCTGGGCTTGAAGTTTTTAATTCACTAAGAGCGTGAGCGTCTTTGGAATCTTTAGTAAGTTTAGTTAGCGCCACATTAGCAGCAGTTATTTTAGAATTTTCATTTGCATCATAAACTATATTTGCACTAACAACTAGAACTATTGCCACAACTGAAGCTATCATCAGTTTTTTATATTTTTTTACAAACTTTTCAGTCATAACCGCTTTTTCAAAAAACTTTTCTTCGGAGTTTAACTCCTCTTTTACCATGCTGATATTATCTTTTAAGCTCAAAAGTGTTCCTTCATTTTATACAATAATTAAAAATTGTAGAAATAATATCGCATAGTTTGTTAAAGTTTCATCAAATTGATAGATTTTTTTTGTTACAATCCTATTAAAATATTTAAAGGCATATAATGCAAGTAGATGACGCACTATTAACAAAATTAGAAAAACTATCATTTTTAAAAGTTTCAGATAATAAAAGAGAAGAGATAATAGGACAACTGTCTGAAATAGTTAGCTTTGTTGACAATCTAAGTGAATTAAACACAGATGGTGTAGATGATAACTTTGCGATGAATGATGAAGCAACTATGCTTAGAGAAGACAAGCCTTCATGTAATGCTGAAATAAATAATGATATACTTAAAAATGCACCTCAAAGTGGTGACCATTTCTTTATTGTTCCTAAAATTATAGAATAACATAAAGTTTGGCATTTAATGTCAGAGTTTAGATATAATAAATTAAATATAAAAAGGTATTACTATGGGTCAAGATTCAAAAAAAACAATTGATATAAAAAAACTACTTAAGAGTGTTTTACACTTTGATTCATCAGATCTTCATCTTGTTCCGGGGAGTGAACCGCAGATTAGAATAGATAAAGAGTTAAAACCTCTAAATTTGCCTATTTTAGATGCAGATGAGATAGAAGAGATGGCTTATGCCCTTATAGAAGATAAACAAAAGAAAGTTTTTGAAGAGCATAACGAGCTTGACTTCTCATTTGAGCTGGATAATATTGGTCGTTTTCGTGCAAACTACTATCGTACTATTGCCGGTATCGGTTGTGCATTTCGTATGATTCCAATAGATATACCAACACTTGAAGAGTATAATAATAACCCTATTTTTAAAGAACTTGTTAAAAAAGAGAAAGGGCTTATCCTTGTAACTGGTCCAACAGGTAGTGGTAAATCAACAACACTTGCTTCAATGCTTCATGAGATTAACATAAATGAAAGAAGACATATTATTACCGTTGAAGACCCTGTCGAGTTTGTACATACAAACATAAAGTCTCTATTTTCTCAAAGAGATGTTTCTGAAGGTGATACAGCATCTTTCTCAACTGCACTAAAGTATGCACTTAGACAAGATCCGGATGTTATACTAATCGGGGAAATGAGAGATAAAGAGACTATTTCTGCTGCTCTTACCGCCGCTGAAACCGGTCACCTTGTGTTTGGAACACTTCATACAAACTCTGCGCCGGGAACAATTAACCGTATTATTGATGTTTATGATGCAGGAGAACAACCACAGGTTAGAGCACAACTTTCATCTTCTTTAGTTGCTGTTATTTCACAATCTCTTATTCCAAGAATCGGTGGTGGTAAGGTAGCTACCCAAGAGGTTCTTATATCCAATCCAGCTGTTAATAATCTTGTTAGAGAGGATAAAGTTCATCAGATTTACTCTCAAATGCAACTAAATCAAAACGAAACGCATATGACTACGCAGACTGATGAACTTGTAGAGCTGCTAAGAAAAAAAATTATTACAAAAGAACATGCTATTAAAAACTCAAACAGACCTGAAGAGCTGATTAAAATTATAGTCAATCTATAAAGTTTATTGACATATGAATAAATTAATTTCACATGTTAAACATCATTTATAAAAATAAGTTATTGTTTTCTAAACCTTATCATCTTAAATCTCTCACCTAAAAAGTTAGGCATTATCAGCATCTTCGCTTTCTCTAATTCTTGTTTATATATATTTTCTTCAACATTATCTTTTAGTATTTCCAAAAGGTCTAGAATCCCCATATCTACAAGTGCTACCATCTGAGCCTTTAGCTCTATAAACTCCACTCCTGCTTCGCTGTAAGCATCTTTTACATGCCCAAATGTTACATCATAAGTTATGTCAGATTTTGCAAATAGCTCATCTCTTTTTATCTCTTTGTCAAAAAATGGAATTACTTTATGTTTTGTGTAAACTCTTAATGAAAAATCAGGACGAGCAACCATCTCTCCATAGTCAAAACTCATAAACTCAAACTTCTTACATGTAGCGGACATCTCACGAGCGAACTCTTCATATCCGATAGCTATCTCGCCTCTGTCTTTATGATATTTCTCTGCCTTGCTCTTAACCCACTCATTATCTTCGTCGAACTCTATATTGTGCTCATCAACTCTGCCTGTTTTACCCTTATAGTAAAGTTCACAAGGAAATGCATCAAATATCTCATTTGCTACAAAAAAAGCGTTATCACACTTTAATTCACTCAGAGATTTATAGTGAGTTAATGAAACAACATCTCCAAAAGACTCGTCAAAATAGTTCTTTTGAAACTCTTGAAGCTCATTAAATCTTTCAATAATTACAAAATTCAGAGTATCTAATAATTTTGGTCTAAGTGTATATATAAACTCGATTACATCAGCTAAAAAATACCCATGATGGGCACCTATCTCACAAACTGTGCCATTTTTAGCTAAGAAACCATCATCAACTAAAGAGATTATATGCTTTGCAATAGTTCCGCCAAAAAACTTGCTTGTACTAACTGCCGTGTAGAAATCTCCACTTTTTCCTATATTTTTGTAAGTTGCATAATAACCATCTTCACCATAGAGCCATTTGCTCATATATTCACTAAACTTCACTTTTATACATCTCGTAAAGGTTTAATAACTCCAACTGTTTATCTATCTCAAAAATTTCTACATCACTTTTTTGAATCTCAACCGAATTTTGTAAAAGCTCAACATCATACTCTGTTTTATATCCGGCAGCAAAAAGCTCTTTTGTATCAGCTAATAATTTTTCGTAGATATCTCTGTTTTCAACACTTAGCTGCTTTTTTTTCTCAAAATTCTCTATATTTTGCATAACCTGTTCAAAAATTGCTTTTAACTCTCTTTTTCTATCTTCTACGACAAGCTGTGATTTTAAGTAATCCACTCTGGATGATTGGATATCTGTAAATGTATTTATATCTAATGGCATATATACTTTAAAACCGTAGTTATAGTAGTTTGTTTGATTAGAGATACTTGCAGAACCCGGTATAAATTGCTGATCTTTACTCTCTTGCCAGTTATAGCCGGCAGTTAGATTTACGCGAGGAAGATATTTTGCAACTGTTACATCTTTATTGTATCTGTTTCTATTTATCTCACTCTCTGACATGCCTAAAACAATATTATGTTTCAAGAACTCCTTTTGGCTTAATAGTTTTAGTTTTGGAACATATGCATCTTCATGGTTCATATCACTTATGGCTTGAAACTTTGATATAAGTCTCTCTTTGTTTGTTTGAATATCATAAAGGGATTGAATAACAATATTTCTCTCTATTATTGCGTTGTCTAAAAATCCAGAATCAAGTTGACCATTTAAGTAGTCCTCTTTTTTCTGTGCAAGATTTATCTCAGAGTTTTTTATTTGAAGATTTTGCTTGCTTATCTTCAAGTCCATCTGTTTTATCTGCATTAAAAGAGAGATAGCATCTTTTACTAACTTTCTTTTTGTAACTTCCACAGAGTAATTTGAGTAAACCTTAGAAGCTTCTGCAAATTTAATACCATAGTAGATTCCGCCACTTTGAAAAATAGGCTGATCCATACTTATACTACTGTTTTGCTTGGTCTGTTCATTATCATACGGATTACTTTTTGAATAACTATAGTTCAGATTAAGAGGAGCTATCCATGAGTCACGAAGCTTAGAACTCTCAGCCTCATTTTTTTCATAATCATATTTAAACTGCTCTTTTTTATTCTCAGAAATATATCTATCTAGCTTTTCATCTTCAGCTAAAAGTAAACTGCTACAAAGAACTAACAGCGTTAGTGAGAGATTTAAAACCTTCATCAATTTCCTCTTTTGTAATTGTAAGCGGTGGTAAAAATCTTAAAGTATTTCTTCCGGCTTTTAAAGCCATAACACCATTTTCTTTCGCATTTTCTATTATAGAGCTTAATGTATCGGCATTTTTAACACGAAGTCCACACATTAAACCTATACCGACTTTGGATGTAAACAGATTTCTATG
This sequence comes from Sulfurimonas sp., assembly GCA_030673275.1. Taxonomy (GTDB): domain Bacteria; phylum Campylobacterota; class Campylobacteria; order Campylobacterales; family Sulfurimonadaceae; genus Sulfurimonas. Next base: position 813 of record DAOVJL010000002.1, on the reverse strand, counting down.
AGCGCTATAAAACTTTTCAAGTTCGGTATTGAAGTAAGTAACTGTAGACTCTAGCTCTCCACTCTTTTTATACTCATCCAAAATATTCATAACTTCACATACAGCAGTAGCACTTAAAAAATTTCCACCAAAAGTAGAACCGTGGTCTCCGGCACTTAAAACATCTTTTAAAGATGTCATAACAACACCGACAGGAACACCGCCACCGATACCTTTTGCTAAAGTTACAACATCCGGCTCTATCTCATAAACATTTGAAGCTAAGAACTCACCCATTCTATATCCACCTGTTTGAACTTCATCAACCATAAGCAGAATATTTTTTGATTTCAGTAGTTTTGCTAATACCTGAACTTCCTCTTTGTCTTGGGGCTGAACTCCGCCCTCACCCTGAACTAACTCTATCATAACTGCACATGTATGATCATCAAGCAGAGCCTCTACGTCTGAAATACTATCAGCATACACAAAGCCATCAGGGAATGGTCCAAAGTAGTTATGCATAGCTTCTTGCCCGGTTGCTTTTACTGTTGTGATTGTTCTACCGTGAAATGAGTGTTGCAGAGTTATTATCTTGTATCTTTTAATCTCTCCATCACTTTCACCAAATTTTCTGGCAATTTTAATAGCCCCCTCGTTCGCTTCAGCTCCACTGTTTCCAAAAAAGCACTGCATATCATAACCCGAAGCGACAACTAGTTTCTCTGCCGCACGAGCTTGTGGTGCAATATAATAAAGGTTTGAAGTATGTGTAATATCAGAGAGTTGTTTACAAATAGCAGCATTAACTCTATCGTTTGCATGCCCAACACT